>JBIPOQ010000115.1:0-9129 GCA_044379055.1 Myxococcota bacterium | reverse complement strand
GACATCGAAAAGCTCGCGGCTCATCTCGGCAAGCTCGACCACTACGCGGTGCTCGGCCTCGAAGCCGGAGCGCCCGCCCAGGCGATCAAGAAGGCCTATTTCAAGGCGGCCAAGCGCTACCACCCGGATTCCCTGGCCCGCAAGGGATTGGCCGGCCTCGAGGACAAGGCGGCCCGCGTCTTCGGGCGGGTCTCGGAGGCCTTCGAGATCCTCAGCGATCCCGACAAGAAGGACGCCTACGATCGCGGCGTCTCGGGCGAGCCCGAGATCGACACCGCGCGGCTCGCCCAGGCCGAGACCTCGTTCCGCAAGGGCGAGATCCTGCTCAAGATGGGCAACTTCCAGGGGGCCCTCGAATACCTGCAGCCCGCCGTCGAGCTCTGGCCGGAGGAGCCCGCCTATCGCTCCGCCCTCGGCTGGGCGCTCTACAAGCAGCCCGCCTCCGATCCGGACCGCGCTCGCGAACAGCTCGAGCTCGCGCATCGCCAGACGCCCGACGATGCGATCACGATGTTCCGCTACGGCATGGTGCTGCGCGCCCTCGGCGATAGCGAGACCGCGACGGCCCTGATCGCCCGAGCGCGCAGCCTCGAGGCTTCGATCACCGGCTGAGCGTGCGGATCGCCTCGAGCGACGCCCGATCCGGCACCGCGAGCACCGCCCCACCGTCCTGGATCGCCTCCGCCCAGCGCGGAAAGCGCAGCACGAGCCGCGAGCCATCCGCATACTGGAAGGCGAGCCTCGCTTCGCGATCGCCCGCCGACGCGACGAGCGCGACGCGCGCATTGCCGGCGGCGGTGCGGCGGCGATCGAGAGCCAGGATCGCCTCGGTCCATTTCCGTCCGGGGGCGGAGAGCGGGCGCTCGCCGAGGGACTGTCCGGGCGCGAGCCGATAGAGCGCCGCGAGCGTCGGATCGACGAGCGGATCCCCCCGCAGCACCTCGCGCCCGAGCGTGCGCAGAATGCCCTGATCCCGAACCAGCAGCGATCGGCCCGTCGCGACGTGGCCCGAGAAGCCGAGCGCATGGCCGAGCTCGTGGAGCAGCGCGCCGACCCAGGCCGCGTCTTCCGCGCGCTGGAGCCGCCCGGCTTCGTCGTAGCCGCTGCGGCGCATCCGGATCTCGGCCCGCTCGACCGCGCCCCGCACGCCTTCGCCGGGCCCCGCCCGCGACACGTCGCACTCGACGAGCGTATCGCCGAGGCCTTCCGGCGCGTCGGCCTCGAGCCCCTCGTAGGCCACGATCGCGATCTCGGCCGGAGGCGCCGCGGCCGGCGCGAGCGTGAGGCCGAGGGGCGCGAGCGGATCGGCGAGCGCCGCGAACGCGCGCGCCCCGAGCTCGTCCGACCAGCCCGGTCCCGAAGTCGTGACCCGAAGCGCCGAGCCCGGCGCGAAGCGACAGGCCACGAGCTCGACCCGCGCGCTCGCCTCGCCGTCGCCGGGGCCGACCGCGAGGGCCGGGAACGGCACCATGTCGCCGAGGCGATGCGCTTCGAGCCCTGCGAGCCCGGGCGTCGACCGCAGCACCGCCTCGCTGTCCCAGCCGCCCCGCGGCGGCACGCAGGCGAGCACGCAGAGCAGCAGCGCGGTGATCCAGACCGCCGCCGGCCGCAGGGCCTCGAAGCCGAAGATCCGCGAGTAGAAGTAGAGCTCGCCGTCGAGGGCGGTGCGGATGTTCTCCGCCCGGCGGAAGCCGTGGCCCTCGCCTTCGAACGGGACGTAGGCGTGGGCGATGCCGCGGCGCGCGAGGACCTCGACCATGGCCTGCGCCTGATTCGGCGGGACCACTCGATCCTCGAGCCCCTGGAAGAAGATCACCGGGCAGTGGAGCCGGTCCGCGTGGTGGATCGGCGAGCGCTCGACATAGCGCGCCCGCTCCTCCGGCCAGACCCCGACGAGCCAGTCCGTGTAGTGCGACTCGAACTTGTGGGTGTCGCGGACGAGGGCCTCGAGATCGCCGATGCCGTAGTGGCTCGCACCGGCGCGGAATACGTCGTGGAAGGTCAGGGCACACAGCGTCGTGAAGCCGCCCGCGCTCCCGCCGGTGATCGCGAGGCGTGCGGGATCGACGCGCCCCTCGGCCGCGAGCGACTCGGCGACGGCGACGCAATCGGCGACGTCGAGCACGCCCCATTCCCGCTCGAGGGCGTCGCGATAGGCACGGCCGTAGCCCGAAGAGCCGGCGTAGTTCACGTCGGCGACCGCGAAGCCACGACTCGTCCAGAACTGGATGCGGGGATCGAAGGCGGCGGAGGTCGCGGAGGTCGGTCCGCCATGACTCCGCACGAGCAGCGGTGGCCGCTCGCCCGGCGGGCCCTCGCAGGCCTCGGAACGGGGCGCGTAGACGAAGGCGTGGGTCGTGCGGCCGTCGGGAAGGCAGACCTCGATCGCCTCCGCGACGCTCGGCGAGGCCTCGATCGACGCCGGCAGCCCGCCGTCGCGAACGACGCGCGGTGTCCCGTCCGCGAGGGACCAGGCGTGGAGCGCGAGCCCGTGGCGCGGCGAGCCCGCGACACAGGCCGCGAAGCCCGAGCCCGCGACGACGCCCCCCACGGTCACGAAATCCGCGGGGCGCTCGCGACAGGCCCCGCTCTCGAGCGCGATCTCGCAGAGCGCATCGCGACCCGCCCGCGTCACGCTCGCGAGCACGTGCGCGGGCCCGAGAAAGGCCCAGGTCGAGAGCCCGAAGACCCATTGCGGCCGGCCGAGCTCGCCGGCGAGGCGGTGTACCGGCCGCGTCCCCGCGTCGTCGACCCGCAGCAGGTTCCAGTAGCCCGAGCGATCGCTGACGACGTAGAGCGTGCCCGCCTCGGAGAAGCCCGGTTGGAAGAGGGATTCGCACGTGCCGCCCGCGAGTCGACGGACCGGTCCCGCCGGTCCGTCGTGTCCCCAGCCGACCTGCTCGAGCCAGGTCCCCTGCCAGGGCATGCGCGGATGGTCCCAGGCGAGGAAGACGAGGCGACGCGACTGCGGGTCGAAGGTCGGGGACGCGTAGAAATCATGTCCCGCGGCGACCACGCGGATCGCGCTCGCGGTCGCGAGCCCCGATGCATCCCCGAGGTCGAGCTCCACGGCGATCAAGCGGTTCTCGGGCTCGCGGCCCGCGCACGGTCGCTCCTCGATCGCGACGAGCCAGCGGCCGTCGTTCGAGATCGCGAGGTCGGCGTAGGCGGCGCCCGCCGGCGTCAGGGGCCGGGCGGGGGCGCCGATCCGCCCGCCGTGGACGCGGCGATCGGCATCGTCGACGAAGAAGATCCAGTCGCGCCAGACGGTGTACTCGCCGCCGCCGTATTCGTGGACCCGGGTTCGCACGTTGACACCCGGCGGGCTCGCCTCGCCCGGATCGACGAGCCGTGCATCGGCTCCGCCCACCACGAGACCGGCGAGCCCACCGCCCATCACGACCTGCCGTCCCGCTTCGGACGGTCGCCGCTCGAGCCAGTAGAGCCGATCGCCGACGATGCGCGGCGCGGAGAGGACCCGCGCCCCCGCGACGAGCACGCCCGAATCGATCGGCGAAGGCCAGCTCCCGTACGCTCGAACCCGCCTCACGCCGCGCCCGCTCCCGTGCCCTCGCCTTGCGCTGGCGGGGCGTCGGGGGAGTGTGCATGCTTGGTCGCCCCCGCGCGAGCGGCCCCGAGACGGAATCCCGATGGACGATTGGCTGACATGGCTCGCCCTCGCGCTGGCGGGTCTCGTCGCGGGTGTGATCAACACGCTGGCCGGCGGGGGCACGCTGCTGACCGTGCCGACGCTCGTCTATTTCGGATTGCCGGCGACGGTCGCGAACGGGACGAATCGGATCGGCGTGCTGCTGCAGAACGTCTTCGCGACCCGGGGCTTCCGGCGCGAAGGCTTCGACGCGGTCGCGGAGTCGCTCCCGATCGTGCTCCCGGCGGTCGTCGGATCGATCCTCGGCGCGACGGTCGCCTCGCGGATGTCGGCCGAGCTCTACGAGCGGATCTTCGGTCTCGCGATGATCGTCGTGCTGATCCCGATCCTGCGCGGCGCGAAGGCGAAGCCGAGCGGTCCGCCGGCTCCGCCGCGCTCCCGGCTCCTCAACGCGGCGATCTTCTTCGCGATCGGGTTCTACGGCGGGTCCATCCAGGCCGGGGTCGGGATCTTCGTGATCGCCGCCCTCGCGCGGAGCGGCGTCGACCTGATCCGGGCGAACGCGATCAAGGTCATCCTCGTCGGCGCGCTCACGGCGGTGGCGCTGCCCGTCTTCGTGCTGCAGGGCCAGATCGACTGGCCCTTCGCCCTGGCGATGGCCACGGGCTTCGCCCTCGGCGGCGAGCTCGGCGCCCGGGTGGCGACCCGCGGCGGGGAGCGGGTGATCAAGCCGGTGCTCGTCGTCTCCGTGCTCGCGATGGCGGGGAAGATGCTCGGGATCTACTGAGCCGGAATCGGCCGTCGGGATCGAGGCAAAGGCGCGCGAGCCGGCCCGCATGGGGGGATTCGGCTCCCTGCGAATGTGACGGCCGTCGCTGAAATTTCCGATCCTGTCGTGTTGTTTTCATCGCATCCGGTTACAGTGAAGTCATGAGCGACGACATGGGACCGGCTCCCGACAGGGTGGACGGGAACTCCGGAATGACGGATGCCGACCGCTAGGCGTGGGCGCTCGAGCGCCGACTCCGGGCTGCTCGACCATGTCGCGGACATCGTCGTCGAATTCGAGACCGACGGACGCATCGTCGCCGTCAACCGGGCCGTCGAGCGCGCCTTCGGGCGAACCCCCGAATCGCTGATCGGCTGCAGCTTTCTCGAGCTCCTCGCGCCCGAAGACCGCAACGCCACCCTGGCGGAGTTCCGCAAGGTCGTCGAGACGGGCAGCGAGCTCACGATCCGATGCCACATCGCCCGCGCCGACTGCACCCGCGTCGCGCTCGACGCCAGCCTGCGTCGCTTCTCTCGGGCATCGGGCGAGATCGCCGTCGCCTCGGTCTGCCGCGAGGTCACCCAGCCGGCCTCCGAGGCCGCCCTCGAAAAGCTCCGCAGCGCGCGCTTCCGCGCGATCTTCGAGTCCGGGCCAGCCCCGACCGCCCTGGCCGATGCGGGCGGCATGATCCTGAGCGCGAATCGGGCGTTCAAACGCTTCTTCTCCGGCATCGGCCACATGGAAGAGCTGATCGCCGCGATCCACGTCGCCCAGCGCGCTGCGCTGGCGACCGCCTGGTACGAATCGACCCGGGAGGGCGGGACCGAGGGGGGCGCCGTCGACGTCTCGCTCGTCGATGCGAGCGGCGACCGGGTCTGGATCGCCCTCGCCTGGAGCGCGATCGCCTCCGACGAAGGCGAAAGACTGTTCGCGATCCAGGGCACCGACATCCGGCCGCGCAAGCAGGTCGAGCTCGCCCTCTCGCAGCTCCTTCAAGCCGACGACGCTTCGGAGTCCGAGGGCTTGCGAGCCCTCGTCGCCTCCCTCGCGCGCGCGCTCGAGCTCGACCGGCTGGTCCTGGCCCGCAGCGCGAGGACGGGCGAGCAGGACTGGGAGAGTCTCGTCGTCTGGCAGAGCGGGGAGCTCCGCGAGACCGGACCGCTCGACCTCACGGGACTGCCCGAGGCAACCGTCGCCCGGGGCCAGGTCTGCATCCACCCGGCCGGCGTGACCCAGCTCCTGCCCGCCGTCGCCGATCGGGTCGGTCGGAGCCTTCAGTCCTTCGCGGGCCAACCGCTCTTCGACGGCGACGGACGGATCGTCGGCTGGATCGCGGGCTACGCCGAGCGGCCGCTGCAGAGCCCCGAGGCCGTGCGGGATCTGCTCGCGGTCGCGGCCCGCCCGCTCGCCCGCTGGATCATCGCGCGCGGCGAACGCTCCACCGATGCGAGCGCCGACCCGAACCGCAGCCGCGAATCCGGCGCCGCCCCGTCCGCTCGGCTCCCCGAGCGCGTCGCACCGACCTCGAGCGCGGTCGGCCGCGACCTGCTCTACCGCGTGATCCAGCAGAGCGCGGATCTCGTCTTCGTCTGCGACCTCGACACGAC
Organism: Myxococcota bacterium; assembly: GCA_044379055.1. Lineage (GTDB taxonomy): Bacteria > Myxococcota_A > UBA9160 > UBA9160 > UBA4427 > UBA4427. Next base: position 3,143 of record JBIPOQ010000115.1, on the reverse strand, counting down.
CGTGCTCTTCGCCAACGAGTCCGCGACCCATCAGCTGCGGGCAGAATCCGATCAGACCCTCGCCGGCCGCCGGTTGCTCGAGCTGCTCGTCGCGACCGATGCCGCGAAGCTCCGAAGCGAGGTCCTGCCGCGTCTCACGCCGGGCTTCCCGTGGTGCGGCGAGCTCACGCTCGAGGGGACCCTCGACGGGCCGCCGATCGTGACCGAGGCGACGATCTTCCTGTTCGACGAGGTCGGGGATGCCACGGGCCCGGATCGGAATCGCGAGCCGCCGCTCAGCCGGTCTGCGCGCTCGCGTCCCCTGCGCTCGAATTTCGCCGTGAGCCTGCACGACATCAGCGCGCGTCGAAGGACCGAGGAGGCGCTGCGTCAGAGCGAGGCGCGTCTGATCCAGGCCCGCAAGATGGAGTCGGTGGGGCGGCTCGCCGGCGGGATCGCCCACGACTTCAACAATCTGCTGTCCGCGATCATCGGCTACAGCGACCTCGTGCTCCAGGAGCTCGACCCGGAGCACGGCTCGCGGCGGGACGTCGAGGAGATCCTGCGCGCCGCCGAACGCGCCGGGGGGCTCACGCGCCAGCTGCTGGCCTTCAGCCGGCGACAGGTCCTGCAGCCCGAGCGGGTCGACCTGAACGCGGTGGTCGCCGACATCGATCGCATGCTGCGCCGGCTGATCGGCGAGGACATCGAGCTCGTGACCCGGCTCCATGGCGAGCTCGAGCCGATCGTGGCGGACCCGGGCCAGATCGAGCAGGTGATCGTCAATCTCGTCGTGAACGCCCGCGACGCGATGCCCCGCGGCGGGCGCATCGAGCTCGAGACCTCGAACTTCGCGTGCATCGACCCGGTCCGCGTCGAGTCCGGGATGCTGGCGCCCGGGCGCTATGTCGCCCTGCAGGTCGCCGATACGGGCATCGGCATGGACGAGGAGACCCGCGCCCAGATCTTCGAGCCCTTCTTCACGACCAAGGAGGCATCGGGGGGAACGGGGCTCGGCCTCGCCTCCGCCTACGGCATCATCAGCCAGAGCCGGGGCCAGATCGACGTCACCAGCCGACTCGGCGAGGGCTCGACGTTCACGATCTACCTCCCCGTCGCCCGCGAGGCCGCGGTCGGGGCGACGCCGACCGACCCCGCCCCGGCGAGCCGGGGGCGCGAGACGATCCTGCTCGTCGAAGACTCGGGCCCCGTCCGGCGGCTCGTCGAGCGGATACTGACCCGCAAGGGCTACACCGTCCTCGCCGCCGAGTCGGCGACCGCCGCGCTCCGCCACTGCAGCCGCTACGACGGCCCGATCGACCTGCTCCTGACCGACGTCGTCCTCCCGCGCATGGCCGGCCCGGAGATCGCCCGCCAGGCCCGCGAGATCCGCCCGGACCTCCGGGTGCTCTACATGTCCGGGTTCACCGACGAGACCCTGACCCAACACGGCCTCTCGAGCCTCGAGCCCGACCTGCTCGCCAAGCCCTTCAGCTCGAGCACCGTCCTCGCCCGCGTCCGCCAGCGTCTGGACCACCCCGCGCCAGACTCGCAAGAGACGCCGTTCCTCGTGGAACAAGCTCATCAAAACCAGATAGTTGAAGACTGAATCGAAGAATTCGTTTCAAGTTGAAACGCGAGCCATCCGCGAGCCCGGTCGCACTCAACCCGGACCGGGCCGCTCCGCCTCGCCCGCCCCCTCGAGCTGGTCGAGCGCCTCGAGGACGCGAATGACGGCTTCCTTGTGCTCGATGAGCAACGCCCGGGCGCGCTGTCCCGAACCGAAAGCCGCGGCCCCGAGAGCCTCCTCGTCACAGGCGATGACGAGAACCTCGAGCATCGCTCCATACTTTCGAATTAAACCATCAATATTTCGATAGAAACGATTCGCCCCATCCTCGCTGACGACGAGCAGGCGAGAGATCCGCTGGGGCGTCGACCCCGGCGCTTCGCCGGCCGCCGACCGCGCCGATCGGACGCCCCGCCGCTGCGCTTCCAGCGCCTCCTCTGCGGCCTCGAGTCCGCGGACCAGACGTCGGGAGCGCCGGGCCTCGAAGAGCACCGCAGCGAGGGCCGGCGTCAGCGGGTGTCGCGCCAGGGCGGGTCGCCCTCCGGCCATCGCGGCGCGCCGGCTCGCCGTCCAACGCGCGGCGAGGGGGCCGGCGAGTCCCAACTCGATCAACGCCCGCGGCCAGCGTTCGGCGAGCGCTCGGATCTCCGGATCCGCGCCCGACCCGCCCCCTGCTCCGCGCCCCGCCTCGCTCATCCATCCTCCCGTCTCGGATCCAGCCGCGGCCGATCCGGCACGCACCGCCGCTCGTCTCCCCAATACCGCATCCGGAGGGGCGCGGCGCCTTCCGACCCGGGCCGGACGTCGGCGACCTCGGACCCCACCGAGACGGCGATCGCTCCGTCCCGTCCGGTCCAGGCCAGCTCGGCCCCGGCCGCCGCGAGGCGAGCCAGGGCAGGCTCGCTCGGCAACCCACGACCGGCACCACACGGCGCGCTCACGACGGCGATCCGCGGCGACACCGCCGCGACGAACGCGTCGCTCGAGCTCGACCGGCTGCCATGGTGGGGGACCTTGAGCACGGCGGCGCGCAGCGCGGCCCCCCGCTCGAGCAGTCGCCGCTCGGTCTCCGCGCCCACATCCGCCGCGAACAGGAAGGCCTGCCCGGCGAGCTCGACGCGCAGCACGAGAGAAGCCTCGTTCCGCCGCGGGCCCCGCCAGCCCCACGACTCCTCCGCGCCCGGCGCGCGCGCACGACCGGCCCCCGGTTCGGAATCGCTTCCCTCGCCCGATCGCGGTGCCGGCGGCCAGAGCACCTCGACGCGCATCGAATCCGGCGTCCCGACCCGATCCCCCGCCGAGACCCATCGCACCGCGACCGCCCGCGCTCGGGCATGCGCCGCGAGCGCCACGAGCGCCGGATCCTCCGCCGCACCCGCCGGCAGCCAGAGCTCGGCCACCTCCACCGCCGATAATATTCGAAGCGCCCCGCCGCGATGGTCGAGGTCACCGTGGGTGATCGCGAGGACGTCGAGCCGTTCGACCCCCTGGGCCCGGAGGGCGCGCAGGACCGTGGTCCCGCCGCTGCCGTCCTCCGGTCCCGAGCCCGAGTCGATGAGCCAGGTCGACTGCCCCGCCTCGACGAGCGCGGCAT
>JBIPOQ010000114.1:0-9174 GCA_044379055.1 Myxococcota bacterium | reverse complement strand
CTGATCCACGAGAAGCTGCTCGGACAGCTGAACGAGCACCTGAACGCCTTCGAGGCCGGAGCGGGGCCGCTCCCCGATCAGTTCTTCACGTTCCTGAAGGTCTGGCTGACCGCCCACATCTGCGGCATCGACACGAAATACGCGGAGCACTCGCGCGGCAAGCGCTGAGCCGGCTCGGGCGGGACGGGGCGCAGGCGATCGTAGAGCCAGTGGAAGACGTACCCGTACCCCGCGTACAGCAGCGATAGTCCGACATCGGCGCCGAGGGCTTGCGGCAGGCTCCAGCCGGTGAACGCGACGATCAGCGGGCAGGTCACGACCACGGCCGTCGACTCGAAGAGCAGCGCGTGGACGATCCGGAGGCCGTGGGGCCGATCGCTCGACGCGCGGCCCGTGAGCCCGAATTCGATCCGATCGAAGACCAGGCCGAACAGAGCGGACCAGCCCATCACGGCGAGCGAGAGCGCGGCGAGCAGCAGGCCCGATTCGCCGGCCTGGAGGGGCGCCAGGGCCGAACCGACGGGCGCCAGCAGGGCGATCGCGATGACCTCGTAGCCGAGCGCCATCAGGACCCTCTCGCGAGCCGATCGAAGCGGGCTGGCCATGTCGAACCTCCGAACCGGGCCGTCCGCCGGGTCCGGAGCCGACGTTCCGTCGCCGCCCGCGATCCCCCGGTGTCCCGTCCCATTCCGACGAGAGAGCAGACGCGCTCGGGGGGTATCCGATATCGCCCGCGCGCCCGAAGCCGGTCCGGGGAGGCCCGGCAAGGCCGCGCTCGACCGAGCTCGGGTCGGTTATGCTGGGCCGCCCCGCCCGAGGAGATCCGCGTGGCGAGTCCCATCCGAGACGGTCTCGCCTTGCTGCGCCAGCGCGATTTCGCGCGGCTCTTCGCCGCCTATCTGATCACGCATTCGGGCAGTGCGATGGCCCCGATCGCGCTCGCCTTCGGCGTGCTCGAGCGGACCGGCTCGACGCGCGAGGCGGCCTGGGTCGTCGCGGCGCCGGTCGCGGCACAGATCCTGATCCTGATGCTCGGCGGCGCGCTCGCCGATCGGACCTCGCGCCAGCGCATCCTGGTGCGCGCCGATGTCGTATCGGCCCTGTCCCAGGCCAGCGTCGCGACGGCCTTCCTGACCGGGACGGCCGGGCTGCCCCTGCTCGTCGTGCTCATGTTCGTCAATGGCAGCGCGCTCGCCTTCCATCAACCCGCGGCCGTCGGGTTCATTCCCCAGGTCGTCGCGCCGGCGGACATCCAGGCCGCCAACGCGCTGCTCGCGACCGCGCGCAGCGCCGCCTTGATGGTCGGCGCGGCCGTCGCCGGACTCCTCGTCGGCGCCGTCGGTCCGGGGCCGACGCTCGCGATCGACGCCGCCTCCTTCGCCATCGCCGGCGTCTTGATCGCCGGCATCCAAGCCCGAGAGCAAGCGCCGACCGCGCAGGCCTCGCTCTTCACGGACCTGCGGATCGGCTGGCAGGAGTTCACGTCGCACGACTGGCTCTGGACGATCGTCCTGCAGTTCTCCGTCCTGATCATGGGCGTCGAAGCGCTCTTCGGCCTCGTCGGACCGGCAACCGCCCGCGACGCCCTCGGCGGCGCGCGGGATTGGGGCTTCGTCATGGCCTGCTTCGGCGCCGGCACGATCGCGGGCGGCGCGCTCACGCTGCGGCTACGGATCGAGCGGCCGATGCTCGTCGCGACGCTCGGGATCTTCCTCTGGGCGCCGCTCCCGATCCTGCTGACGGGGCCGGCCGCCCTGCCCTGGCTCTTCGCCGCCGCGTTCGTCATGGGCATGGCGGCGCAGCTCTTCGGCGTCCTCTGGTACACGACGCTGCATACCCGCATCCCGCCCGACCGGCTCTCGCGCGTCTCCGCCTACGATCATCTCGGCTCGATCGTGCTGGCCCCGGTCGGCGTCGTCGTCGCGGGGCGGCTCTACGAGTCGATCGGCGGCGAGGCGACCCTCTGGCTGATCGTCGCGGCGATCGTCGTGCCGACCGCGCTCGTGCTGCTGGTCCCCGGCGTGCGCACGATGCGGAGCGGTCCGGCAGGACGGGCCGAGCCGGCCATCGCAACGATTCCGGCGAGCAACCTGCGCGAAGAGGCGACGAAGCCTTGATCCGCAGCGGGTCGGCTCAGGCCGCGCCCGCCTCCGGATCGGCGAGCAGGAAGGCATCGCCGAGCACGCGCTTGCCGTCGAGGCTCCGGACCTTCCGCGCCGTCTCGTGGACGATGTCGCGGCTGTAGATCACGCGGCCGACGTGGCGACCCGTACAGAGCGCGAGCGCCCCCTCCGCCATCATCTCGACGGGCTCGACCCAGTCGGGATTCTTGCGCGCGAGATCGCGCACGTACTCGGCCCCGCTCGTCAGCACGATCGAGGTCGGCGCCATGCAGTTGACGAAGATCTCGTGCTCGCAGAGCTCGTGGGCGAGGGCCTCGGTGTAGCGGTCGAGGGCAGCCTTCGTCGCACCGTAGGGACCGATGATCCAGGCGGACATCTTCGAATCGCGATAGGGGACCGTCGGCTGCCGGGCGGTCGCGCTGCCGATGTTGAGGATCCAGCCCCCGCCCTTCGCCTTCATGCCGGGGATCGCCTGTTGGGCGAGGTCGACCGGGGCGTTCAGGTTCAGCTCGTGCATCTTCGTGCGATCGGCGTTCGTCGTCTGGCTCGGGAGCTTCATGATCCCGGCCGCCGCGTTGTTGACGAGCACGTCGACGGCGCCAAAGGGCTCGCTCGCGCGCTCGACGAGCCCCGCCCGGGCGGCCGGATCGATCAGATCGCAGACGACGGCCGCGGCCTGGCCGCCCATCGCCTGGATCTCTTCGACGGTCTGCTCGAGGGTGCCCTTGAGCTTGCCGTGCGCGCCCGCGCGCGAGGCGTTGACGACGACCGACGCGCCCTCGGCGGCGAAGCGCAGGGCGATGGCGTGACCGATGCCGCGGCTCGCGCCGGTGACGAATGCGACGCGCCCCTCGAGACTTCCCATGCCGGCTCTCCTCGTCCCCTCCGATGGGGATTGGTCCGAGACGAGAGCAGACCGCGCGCCGGAGCGCAATCGGTCGGAACTAGTGCGGGGCGGCGAGGCGGAAGCGGCGCAGGGCCACGATGCCCATCGCGGAGAGCGACGCGAAGAGCGCGATCGTCATCCAGAACGAGGTCGTCGGGACCGGCGGCGGGGCCGCATTGACGTTGCCCTGGGTGCCGGCGTAGTTCCTCGGCGTGTTGGCGCCGACCCCGGTGATCCGGTTCAGCGAGCTCGTGCCATTGGTCGGGACGGGACCGAAGGTCCAGCTGTCGACGCCCGCGAAGCCGATCGTGTCGCCGTTGACGTTGAAGAAGGGCACTTTGTTCGCGGGGATGATCACGTCCGGCGTCGGGGCGCCGGGGAGCGCCGCAAAGGAAGCGGAGGCGATCAGATAGCTCTTGCCGTTGGTCGGCGGCGCGACGGGGCCGTTCGACCAGGAATGCGTCTGGCTGCCGCTCGTGAGCGAGCCGTTGCCGACGCCGGTCTCGCCGCCGCCCGCGCCCGCATCGAAGAGCTCGATGTACTGGATCGTGCCGTCCGCGTTGCTGAAGACCTCGCGGACGTCCCAGGTATGGATGCCGGCTTGCGCGGTCGAAGCGGCGAGCAGGAGGAGCACGGCGGAGAGGGTCAGCCGACCGGCGACCGACGAGCGACTTCGCGCGAATGCAGAGACCATGGATCGAGACTCCTTGTGGGGATCGAGCGGGATCGGTGATGCTCGTCGTGTCGTTTCGTCTCGGGCGGTCGCGAGAGCGCGGACCGATCGGGACGAGTAAGGGATTCTTCCGAGAACCCGCCAGGCGCCTTCCGCGGTGCCCGACCGGGGCGTCCCGCCCCAGCGCGGAGCGGAATCGTTGGGGATTCTATACCCAGCGAAAAGCGATCGGGAAAAAACCACGGATCGAGCCGTGAACGTCACGAGGAATTTCATGACCCGGCGGGGCATCCGGCGAGGCGGGCGGTTCATGCGGCAGGCCCTCCTGCTTGCCCTGCTGGCCGGGGGGGCGGGCCTGGCTTGCCCCGCCTCGGACGCGGGTCGAGAGCCGATCGAGCCCCGGGAGCCGGCTGCGGTCGTCGAGCCGGGCGACACGGCGGGGCCGGGCGGCGACTCTGCGATTCCCCGCCGCGCCCGACGGATCGTCTCGCTCTCGCCCCTGGCCTCGCGCTTCCTCGTCGCCCTGGGCGTCGGGGATCGCCTCGTCGCCGTCGATCCCGCCTCGATCGGCCAGCCCGGGGTTCCCGACCGCCCGACGACGCGCCTCGACGGCGTCGGCGCCTACGCGGCCGATCTCGTGCTCGTGCCGACCCTCCCCGACGACGCCGCGGCCCTCGCCCGCCTGCAGGCGTCGGGCGCTCGGGTCGTCGAGTTCGCGCCCCACGACCTCGAGGACGTCTTCGCGCTCTGCCGCAGCGTCGGCGGTCCGCTCGTTGGCGGCGAGGCGGCCGGGCAGCTCGAGCGGCGCATCGCGCGCCCGCTCTCCCTCGTCGCCGGCGAATCGCCTTCCGAGGGACGGCCCCGGGTCCTCGGGCTCGTCTCGGTCGACCCCCCGGAGATCGCCGGCGGCCACAGCTTCGAGACCGACCTGATCGAGATCGCGGGCGGCTCGAGCCTCACCCACGGCAGCGAAGACCTCCGCCGCCCGATCGCCCCCGGCGAGCTCGCCCGCCTCGCCCCGGACCTCGTCGTCGTGATGACCTCGCGGCCCCTCGCCCCCTCGGATGAGGACCGCGCGTATCGCCTCGTCGGAGCCGTCGCGCCCGTCGAATTCTTCCAGTTCGACCGCGAGACCTTCTGGCTCGAGGAGCCCGCTCGGGACGCAAAGCGCCTGCGGACGGCGATCGTCGCCTACGAGAACGCCCGGCCCACACGCGAGCGCCCGTAGCCCTCTCTGGCTCACCCGGCTGCGCTCAGCCGCCGCCGAAGGCCTCGGCCGCATAACGCGTGTCGACGTGCTCGCGGATCTCGACGATCGCGTCGCCTGCGAGCTCGACGACGAAGACGTAGTCGTTGTCGTAGTCGGGCACCGGCTTCCCCGCTCGCGGCGGGCGCTTCGCCGTCATGCGCGTCTCGGCGATCACGACGTCTCCCTCGGCGAGCATCAAGCGGACCTCGATCCGCTGGGTCCCCGGGACGAAGGCCGTGCCGACGGCGCCGAGCATCATCTCGGCGATCTTCTCGGCCCCGTGATGCATCCCGCCATACGGCGCGATCGCGCCCTTCGGCACGCGCCAACGAACCTCGGGATCGAAGAGCGCGACGAGCGCCGCCCGGTCCCCCCGTTCGACCGCCTCGAAATACGCTCGGACCCGCGCCTTGTTCTGCTCGACGCCCATGACGACTCCTCCCTGCACTCCGATGCTCGGACGATCGCAGGTCGCGGCGGGCTACGCGATGCCCGACCCCGGGCGCGTGCCTCGCGACTCCCGCCAGAGCAGGCGCGACTCGGCGAGATAGCCCTGCCAGTACCGGACCCGATGGGCGATCCGGAACCGCTCGGCCTCCGGGAGCCGACGCGCGCGGTGGGCCCGCCAGCGCGCGCGCCAGAGCTGCCCGTAGAGGGCGAGCCAACCGAACGGCGTCCTCGGCACGCGTTTGCGCTTGATGCGGGCCGAGCCGCGCCCGATCCGCTCCGCCCGGCCGAGCAGCCATTCGAGCTCGACCTGGTGCGGAAGGAGGACGTGGGCAACGGCCGCCTCGGGGACGTGGACGAAGCGCGCGCCGCCCTCGCGCAGCCGGGAGAGCAGCGCGTACTCGCTGCCTTGCACATAGCTCGCGACGTCCGCGACCGGCCCGATCGCTTCGTCGAAGCGGAGCTTCTCGAAGAGCGAGGACCGCAGCGCGAGATTGGCGCCGAAGGGGAGCGCGTCACTGTACGCCTCGGCGGATCTCGGCTTCGCGCCGAACGCCTCGCTCGCGAGCACGAAATCCGGAGACGCGATCCAGCCCGGCGTACCCGGCGGAAAGACGGGCTCGATCGGTCCGCCGAAGCCCGCCGCCTCGGGCCAGCGCTCGGCGGCCGCGCGGAGGGACTGCAGCCAGGCCGGTGAGACGATCACGTCGTCGTCGGTGAAGACGAAGAGCCGACCACGCGCCCGCTCGAGGGCCCGGTTGAGCGCGCGATTCTTGCCGGCCCGGGGCTCGCGGATCGCGACGAGCGGGAGCTGCCGCGCGAACCGGGCGAGCACGGCCGGCGTCGCGTCGCGACTTCCGTTGTCGACGATCAGGACCTCCCAGTCGAGCCCGGTCGTGTCGGCGGCCGCGAGAGAGGACAACATCCGCTCGAGGCTCACCGCCCGGTCGCGGGTCGCGACGAGGACGCTGAGCTCACACGCGCCAGGCGTCGATTGCATGCAGGTTCTCGATCCAGCTCGGATGCCGGCGCGTCGACGGGCGCTCCCATTTCCGCTCGGCCGCGAGCAGCTCGGCGAAGGGCGCGTTGTCGGGCGTCGCGAGGGCCGAGACGAGCTCGCGCGGCGGATCGCCGCCCCAGATATTGCTCGTGTCGATGCCGTACTCGATGAAGAAGGTGTCTCGAACCGGCGCGTCCGGGCGGCGAGTGCCGCGGTGGACGCCATTCGAGTCGAAGAAGAAGACGTCGCCGGCCTGGCCCGTCGACTCGAAGATCTCGAGCGGACCGAGCGCCTTGCGGCACGTCTCGAGGTCGACGCCGTTGCGGAAGAACATGCGATAGCCGTGCCGGAGCCGATGCGAACGCTTGACGTAGCGCATGACCTGGCCCGTCGCCGGCAGGTCGCTCAGGAGCACGAGGGCCTTCAGACGGCGATCCTCGAGATCGTGATGCCAGCCGAACATGTCCTTGTGTCGCTCTTCGAGGGGCAGGTAGCGCATGGCGACGCCGCGGGTGATGAAGGCCGGTCGACCGTAGTAGCTGCGGGCCAGTGCCGTGAGGCGCGCGTCGCAGAAGAAGCGCGCGAGGCTCGATGAATGCTTGAAGGCATTGTTCGTGATGTAGGCCCGATCGTCGGGCCACCAATGCTCCTCCTCGTCGTAGCTCGCCTTGTCGGCGCGGCCGAGGGCGCGCTCGCGGTCGAGGACGCCCACGAAGCCTTCGAACTCGCGCTGCATCGAAGCGAGCAGCTCCGGCGGGACGAGCCCGGGGATGCGCACGATGCCGTCGCGCCGGAGCTGCGCGAGCCAGGGATCGCCCGTCGGACCGAACACGAGGGCGCGCGGATCGTCGGGGATCCGCGGCGTCCGGCGGAGCTGCTGCCGGATGCGGTGGAGCGTCTCCGGATCGACGTTGGTCGGATCGAGGGGGCGCCGCCCGCGCGCATCGACGAGGTCGTGGCTCGCGCCGCGTGCGAGCAGCAGCACGGCGGCCTCGACCCGACTGCAGCGCGCGGCGACGTGGAGCGCCGTCTGGCCGAGAGCGTTGCGAAGGTCGATCGAGACGCCCGCGTCGAGGAGCTCGCCGATCCGCGAGGTTCGACCGCTGCGCGCGGCGAGGACGAGGGGAGGCCCGGAGCGGGCATAGGCGGGCAGCCGCCGCCCGAGGCGCAGAACGTTCGCGCGCAGGCCCGGGACGAAGGCTTCCACGCTCAGCCCGCTCCTCTCGAGTCCGCTGCGGGCGAGGCGACGGCGTAGATCCCGAGCTTGTCGTCGCCGTAGCTCGTGATCGCGACCCAGCGCCCGTCCGGCGAGGCCCCGGCGCCGTGGGGAAACGAGAGGCGGGCCGAAGGATTGGCGAGCGTCTGGACCGCCCGAGCAACGCGACTCGTGGCCGGATCGATCGGCAGGACGACCGCGTTGTCGTCGCCCTGGTGCGTGAGCACGACGTAGGCATCGTCCGCGAAGAAACGGACATCATCGGCCGGTCCGACCCCTTCGCGGGGCCCGGCGACCGAGAGCGGCTTCGACCCGATTCCGCGTCGCCCATCGAAGGCGCGGATCTCGAGTCGCCCGACGCGCGCATGTCGCTTCTCGCGACTCACGTTCGGGCCATGACAGATCGCGACCCGGGACCCGTCCCGCGCAAAGTCGATCCCTTTCGGCACGAGGGGATAGTGCTCGTTCTCGACGACCTGGAAGGGCTCGACCCCGAGCGCGCCGCCCTTCTCGACGATGCGATGGACGCGGATCACGCCGGGTCGATCGACCGTGGTATGCGCGACGAATCGCCCGCAGCGCGAGAACGCGACGCCGTGGGCGGTTCGATCGGCCGGGTGCTTCGCGACGGCATGGCCGTCGAGCTCGATCTCATGGGTCCGCGGGTCGATTCGGAAGACCTTCAGATCGGCATCGCCCATGTCCGTGATCGCCACCAGCGAGCCGTCGGGCGCGCAGCTGATGTTCTCGGGCTTCCGGAGCATCGGCGCGTCGCGGATCGTCTGGACCGGGCTGAGGCTTCGTTCGCCCCGGTCGAACCGATAGACGTGAATCGCGTTGCCGAGCACGTTCACGCAGGCGAGATGATCGTCATGGAACCAGGACACGCCGCTACAGGTCGCATAACGCGCTCGCCCGTTGCAGAACCAGGATTGCCGCCCGGCCGGGTCGAGGAGGATCGAAGACGGCGTGAACTGCACGACCGACGGCTCCTGTTCCAGGGGACGGAGGGTGGAGACCGGCGTGGGCCGCCGGAGCCGATCGAGGAGCGCCCACGAGACCGCCATCCGAACCTCCGTCCTCCGCCCGGCCCGAAGCCCGGCTAGAGACCGCGCGGCAGCGTCGCGACCTCGGCGGGGGTCAGCTTGCGCAGGCGTTCGGGCGTCAGCGGGCCGTCGCTGTAGGTGTCCTCGCCGGTGCAGTGGCCCTGCTCGTCGTAGTGGAAGATCGCCGCCTGGCGATACGAGAAGACGTAGTGGGCCGACGGATCGTCGCACGGGAGGCCCATCGCCTGGAGCGCGCGACCGGGGAAGACGATGTCCATCTGGCCTTCGTGGAAGAGACCGCGGTCGTCGATGATGAAGCGGTCGATCACGTAGCGCAGCTTGTTGTAGCCGAGCTTGAAGATGTTCTCGTAGAAGCCGCGGACGGCCTGGCCGCCCTTGGGCCCGCTGTCACCGACGCCCGAGCCGTAGAAGTGGTACTCGGGATTCGCGCACTGGGTCTTCATGATCGCGTCGACGTCGCCGGCGATCTCCGCGAGGAGATGCTCGCGAAAGTTCTGGAGCAGCGCGCGATGT
>JBIPOQ010000113.1:0-9202 GCA_044379055.1 Myxococcota bacterium | reverse complement strand
GCGCAGCCGCAGCAGCGCCTCGTCGTCCTCGGCGGGGATCTTCGGACGCCCGGCGAGTCCCGGAAGGGCGGCCGATTCGACGTCGACCGCGACGATCCGATCGAGCGCGTCGAGCTCGAGCAGGAGATGCGTCGCGAGCGGCGAGAGCGACGCCACGCGCTGGGGCGCCGTCGCCGTCGTCGGGACCGGGGCCTCCTGGCGTTCGCAGGCGAGAGGAGAGAGCAACGCCGCGCAGGCGAGGCCGATCCAGAGCACGGCGGTCGCTCCCGCTCTGTTCCGCCCCCATCCCGCCTGGTCTCGCCCCATCCGGTCGTTCCGCCCCCTTCTCATTCCGGTACCCTACCTCGCATGCGTCGCCACGGACTTCGACGGATTGCTGCTGGCTGCGGGCTCGCCCTCGGCGTGCTCGGGTTCGTCGATCCGGCGATGGCGAAGAGCCATCTCTGGAAGTTCAAGGAGATCTTCAGCAACGCGGACGGCTCGGTGCAGTACATCGAGATGGACGTCCTCGATCCCGCCGGGACGGGCGAGTGGGTCACGATCGATCAGCAGCTCGCGACCCGCGACCACGTGTACATCATCCCGGTGAATCTGCCGAACGAGAACACCTTCCAGCGCTCGATGCTCTTCGCGACCCCCGCCTTCGCGGCCCTGCCCGGGGCGCCGACGCCGGACTTCCTGATTCCCGCCGGCTTCATGGATCCGTCCGGCGACGAGCTCCGCTACCGCTTCACCCTCGATCTCTTCGCGTACACGGCCGGCGAGCTCCCGATCGACGGCCGCCACGCCCTGGCGCGCAGCGATCGCAGCCGACCGCTCAACTCGCCCGAGAACTTCGCCGGTGCGACGACGTCGATCGACGTCGGGGCGGCGGTGAGCGGCGTCTGGCCGCCGCTTCTCGTCGTCGCACTGCTCGTCGGAGTCCGTCTCGAAGCGATGCTGCGCCGACGTCGCTCGCCCGCGACGCGCTAGTCGACACTACGAGGTCCCGCTTGTCGTCGCGATCCGCCGAGCCCGCGCCCTTCTACACCCGGTACGGCCTTCAGCGGACGGGCGAACGCGAATCGCCGCTGCGACTCGCGCCGTATCCCCCGATCGGTCGGAACGGCTCGCTCCGTGCCACGATCGTCGCCGCCGCCGTCGACATCGTCGGGAGCCTGTACACGCGCGAGCAGGCCGGCAGCGACATCCTCTACACCACCGACCTCTCGGTGCGCCTGCCCCACGCGGGCATGCCGTCGCTGCTCCGCACGCATGCCAGGAGCCTCCGCAGCGGGCGCAGCGGATCGACGACCGCGGTCGAGCTCTTCGCGAGCGAGACGCTCTGGGCCTATGGCGAGACGAGCTTTGCCCGCCAGCCCCGGCCCGGAGACGCGAGTCCGCCGCCGGAGGGGCTCGCCCTGCCGCCGATCTTCGACGTCCATCCGCTCGAGCGTTCGCTCGACGAAGAGGTCGGCGTCCGGATCGTCGCGGCCGGCCGCGGCGAGGTCGAGCTCGAGCTTCGGCCGGCGGTGCTCAATCGCGAGGGCACGCTGCAGGGCGCGCTCGTCGCGCTGCTCGTCGAGTCCGCCGCGGAGTGCCTCGCCGAATCCCGACTCGGCACGCCCCAGCGGATCGCCGAGCTCGACCTCCGGTATCTCTCGACGGCGAAGGTCGGGCCCGTCCGTTCGCGGGCCCGCTTCATCGGCGACCCCGAGACGGGCATGATCCGGGTCGAGCTCTTCGACGCAGGGCGAGGCGATCGGTCGACCGCGTCGGCGCTGCTGCGCGCGGTGGCGGCGCGCTAGCGTCGGGGCATGGGCCAGTCGCCTCCGTCGCCGTCGATCGCTCCCGTGCCCGCCGCGCCGCTCCGATTCGAGGCGCTCGCCGGTCAGTCCATCATCGTCACCGGTGGTACCCGCGGCATCGGTCTCGGCATCGTGCGCCTGCTCGCGAGCGCCGGGGCCCGCCTCATGATCACCGGCCGCAAGGCCCACCGCCTCGAGCGCGTCGCCGACGAGCTGCGCACCGCCGGTGCGGAGTTGCGGTCCTGCGTCTCCGACGTCGCCGATCGCGACGCGAGCCGCCGCCTCGCCGACGAGACCCTCGAGGCCTTCGGCACGATCGACGGGCTCGTCGCGAACGCGCAGTCCTACATCCCCGTGACGCCCCTCGCCGACGTCACGCCCGAGGCCTTCGATCTCGTCCTCGACACGGGGCCGCGCGGCACGCTCTGGCTGATGCAGGCCGTGCTCCCCGCGATGCAGGCCCGCGGTCGCGGGCGCATCATCACCTTCGGCTCCTCGATGGGGCAGACGGGCGCGCCGGGCTACGGCCCGTACGCGGCGGCAAAGGAGGGCGTCCGCTCGCTGACGCGCACGGCCGCGCGGGAATGGGGCCGCTTCGGGATCACGGTGAACTGCATCTGTCCGGCCTCGGCGGCGCATCGCATGCCCGTCGCGAAGGAAGGTGCGCTGAGCCCCGAAGAAGAGGCCCGCGCGCGGGCGTTCGCGGCGATGTACGCGGACCATCCGCTCGGCCGGGACGGCGATCCCCTCGCGGACATCGCGCCCGTCGTCGCGTTCCTGCTCTCGGACGCGAGCCAGTACCTGACCGGGCAGACCTTCATGGTCGACGGCGGGGGAATCCTGCGGAGCTGAGCGGACGAGGCGCGGCGCATCGCACCGCGAATGGATCATGCCGGGCGAACGAAAACGAAGACTCGTGGCCGAGCTGATCGAGCGGCTCCGGGCGGACCACGCCGCGCTCGCGCGCGCGCAGCAGGCGACCGTCGCGGGGGCCACCTCCGAGGAGGCGAAGGCGGAGCACAGCAAGGACACCCGCGCCCTCGAGCAGACCTATCTCGCCCGCGGTCAGGCGCAGCGGGTCGAGGCGCTCCACGAAGGGCTGTCGCGGGTCGCCGCGCTGCCGCTGCGCGCGTTCGCGGACGACGAGCGGATCGCCGTCGGGGCGGTGGTCGAGATCGAAGAGGAGGGGGCGGCGAGCGTCCTGCTCCTGGTCCCCTTCGGCGGCGGCATCCGATTGTCCGGCGGCGAGCAGGTCGTCACGCCGCTCTCGCCCCTCGGCCGCGCGCTGCTCGGCAAGGCGACGGGCGACGAGGGCGAGGTCGCCGTCGCGGGCCGGACCCGGGCCTTCACGGTCCGGGCCGTCGAATAGGCCCCGAATCCGCGCGGATCGAGGCCGCGGAATCGGGAACGCAAACGTCACCGGTTCTTGAGACCGCCGACAATCCGTGACCCTACTCTCGAACGGATCGCAGGGGGCCCGCGCGATGGCCATGCCGTCGGCCCGGAGTCGCCCTTCGGAGGGAGGGGCTCGCCCGACGCGAGGCCCTCCGAGAGAAGGTCGATCCGAATGAGCCCACTCGCGTTCCTCACACCGCGGGGCGCATCGGCCCTGCTCCTGGCGGCGAGCTGCGTCCTTTCGACCCTCGCCTGTGCGCCGGGGGGCGCGCGCGACCTCGAAGCGGGCCGCCGACAGGTCCAGGTCGGACCCCGGCCGTACTACCTGGTCGAGAAGATGAGCCCCGGGCCGCTCAAGGAGCGCCTCGAGCAATGTGGCGAGGAGCCCTTCCGGCCGACGAAATTCTCGATCGGTCATCGGGGCGGGGCCGCGCTCCAGTTCCCCGAGCATACCCGCGAGAGCCTCCTGGCCGGTGCTCGCATGGGGGCCGGGATCCTCGAGTGTGACGTCACCTTCACCCGCGACGGCGTGCTCGTCTGCCGCCACGATCAATGCGATCTCCACACCACGACGAACATCCTCGCCACACCGCTCGCCGACCGCTGCTCGGTCCCCTTCACGCCCGCCGAGCTCGACGCTTCGGGAAACCTCGTCCGGGCCGCCTCCGCCCTCTGCTGCACGAGCGACCTCGACGTCGGCGAGTTCAAGACGCTCGAGGGCAAGATGGAAGGCTCGAACCCGAAGGCTCGAACGGCGCAGGAATACCTCGGCGGCACCCCGGCCTGGCGAACGGAGCTCTACGCGACGGGCGGCACCCTCCTCACGCACGCGGAGAGCATCGCGCTGATCGCCCGTCTCGGCGCCGGCTTCGCGCCCGAGCTGAAGGGCCCGAATCGCGCCGCGAAGGTTCAGGTCGAGTCGGTCTTCGGAAGCCGGGAGGCCTTCGCCCAGGCGATGATCGACGACTACGAACGCGCCGGGATCGCGCCGGAAGCGGTCTGGGCGCAGTCCTTCGACGAAGCGGACGTGCTCTACTGGGTCCAGCGCGAGCCGGCCTTCGGCCGACAGGCCGTCCTGCTGGACGACGCGAGCTCTCCGGCGGAGGTGCCCACGGCCGAGGCGCTCCGGCGCTACGCGGCCCAGGGCATCCGGATCGTGGCCCCGCCGATGTGGATGCTCGTCTCGGTCGATGCGTCCGGCCGGATCGTTCCTTCCCAGTATGCGCGCGATGCGAAGGCGGCCGGCCTCGACATCATCGTCTGGACGATCGAACGATCGGGGCGGATCGCCGAGGACGTGCTTCCGACCCGGGGGTCGGCGACCCCCTCCTTCTATTTCCAGTCCGCGCTCGACGCCCTCGAGAACGATGGCGATCTGATGACGATGCTCGACGTGCTCGCGCGCGAGGTCGGGGTCCTCGGCGTCTTCTCCGACTGGTCGGGGACGGTCACCTACTACGCGAGCTGCATGGGGCTGGACTAGCCGGATCGCCCGTGGGGTCCGGAAGGAGGGGCGGAGGAGCAACGCCCGGGACACATCCTTCCGCCGCGCGATCGGCACGATATGAATCGATCCGAGCATCCGTCCTCGTCGGGGACGGCGGCAATTCCTGCCGCCGCGTCCTCGAACGAATCGGAGATCTGAACATGTCCAGACTTGCGCCGAAGCTCTCGCTCTCTTCCGCTGGTCCGCTCGCGCTCTGTGGCTTCCTCCTGCTCAGCTCGGGTCGAGCGCACGCCGTCGATGGCGTGCTCGAGATCAATCAGACCTGCGCGACGGTCAGCGGTTGCTTCGCCGGCGATCCGGCCGGCTACCCGATCGAGATCGTCTCGCCCGGAAGCTTTCGTCTGACGAGCAACCTGATCCTTCCCGACCCGAATACGACCGGCATTCTCGTCCAGGACAACGACGTGACCATCGACTTGAATGGCTTCTCGATCATCCGGGTCGGCTGTGCTGGCGCGGTGGCGAGCTGCGCGCCCGCGGGCGGCGTCGGGGACGGTGTGAATGCCGTCGGGTTCCGCCGCACGACGGTCACGAACGGCAGCGTGATCGGGATGGGCGGGGACGGCGTCGAGCTTGGTGAATCGTCGCAGGTGACGAAGCTCCAGGCGAGCTGGAATCGCGGCGATGGGATCGACGTGAGCGGCGAATCGATCATCGCCGGCAACACCGCCTTCGAGAACGAAGGCGATGGCATCGAGACGAGCGGATCCGTCGTGGTGGACAACGCCGTCGTCGGAAATGGTCTGAACGGGATCGTCTCCGGTATCGGATCGGTCATCGAGAACAATCGGATCGAACGCAATGGCGCAGCAGGACTGCGGGAAACCGGCGGAGCGACGATCCGCGGCAACGCGGTTCGCGACAATCTCGGTGCGGGCATCACTGCGGGAGAAGGATCGAATGTGTCGGACAACATCTCCAATGCGAATGGCGACGACGGCATCATCGCGGAGGCCGGATCCCTGGTCTCGCGCAACGTGGCGCGGATCAATGGCGGATTCGGCCTCGACCTCCATCCGACGACCTCGATTCGCGAGAACGTGATCAACGGCAATGCCCTCGGGACCATCAATTCGGGCCTGATCGGGATCGGCAACTCGTGCAACGGGACGCTCGTCTGCCCCTGATCGCGTGATTCGATTCACGTCTGGAGATCCATCATGCGACATGGAATCGACCTTTTCTGGATCGTTCTCTTGCTGCTCTCGATGGGAGTCTCGGCCGCGTCGGCCCAGATCCGGGTCACCACGTCGCCGGACGTGACCCTCGAGCTCGGCACCAACCTGCAAGCCGTGGACGATGGTCGCCTTGCGATCGGAAGCTCGCAGCCCTCGGCCGTCTACGTTCCGCCGTTCTCGGGAATTCCGGCTTCGGCGGCGATCGCGGCCTACGACGTACTCGACGACGGGATCGGGGCGACGAGCCTGCTCTCGTTCGAGTCCGACGTAGAGCTGCCCGGCGCGATTCTCGCCCGTCGCGGAGACGTCGTCGCCGTCGTCGGATCCGGCAGCTACTCGATCCTCCTGGATGCGAGTGCGGTCGGCATCCCCGACGGCGTCGTGACCGACGCACTCGCGAGCGTGGGCCCCGACCTCGTTCTGTCGTTCGACGGGACCGTCGACCTCGGCGGAGGCCTGATCGCAGCGGACGAAGATCTCGTCCGCTGGAATGGCGCCGCCTTCGTGCTCGCCTTCGATGGCTCGGCAGCGGGCCTCGACGAATCCCTGGATCTCGATGCGGTGGATCGGACGGGGAATATCTGGGCCGTGTCCTTCGACACGGGCGGGATCGTGAACGGGGTGCCCTTCCAGGACGAAGACGTGCTGGCGTACTCCAACGTCGCGGGCGCGTTCAGTCCGAATCTCGTCTTCGAAGGCGCAGCGGTCGATCCCGACTGGGCCGCGGCGGACGTCGAGGCGTTCGCCGTGCCCGAGGCCGGGACGATCGAGATGCTCGGGTGGGGCGGGCTGGTCCTGCTCGGCCTGCGACGCGGTCGTCTGCGCAGCGATCGGATTGGGGCCTGATCGGTCGCCCCGCCTCGAGCGCTGAAGGCTCGGGGCGGGGCGATCCCGCATGGCCGGCGGTGTCGACGGAAGAGGGTCGTTCGGCTCCTGCGGAACGACCGGACTCGCCCGTTCAAAGGCGTCGGCTACCGTCGCATTCGGCCGCGAAGGGAGCAGCGCGCCGAGACCGAGCACGAGCGTTGTGCCCCACACGAGATCGAACGAGTCGGGGAGAGCACGCATGAGCGAGAAGACCGAGAGCGCTTTTCGATTGAGCTACCGGGTCGCCACCGACATCCGGGCGAATCCCCGGGCGATCTGGGACAGGCTGACCGATGCGCCGGGCTTCTCGAAATGGAACTCGACCGTGGAGCGCATCGAGGGCCCGATCGCGCTGGGACGCAAGCTCGCCCTCCACGTCCCGATCGCGCCCGGCCGCATCTTTTCACCCAGAGTCGTCGTCCTCGAAGAGCCCGCCCGCATGGTCTGGCAGGACGGGTTCTTTCCCATGTTCCAGGGAACGCGGACCTTCGCCCTGACGGAGAAGGGCGGGGGGGTGACCGGTTTCGAGATGGAAGAGGTCTTTCGAGGGGTGATGCTGCCGATGATCAAGCGCTCGCTGCCCGACTTCGGCCCCGTCTTCGACCGATTCGCAGCCGACTTGAAGAAGGCTTGCGAAGGCTGAGCCTTCGCGCGCGGCGCCGCTCGGCGCATCCGCGCCTTCCAGGTCGGAAGTCCGATCCTGTGCCATCGTGATCGGATCCCGGGAATCGACGCGTCGCCCCGGGCAAGGAGCACGCATTGAGCCGATCCGATCGTTCCGACCCGTCGCCGAGCGCCGCCGTGGAGCTCACCGCTTGGCGCAGCTTCTGCCGCCGAATCGAGTCCCTCGGCGAAGAGGTCCTGCGTCCGCCCTATCCGTCGGCCGCCGGCGACGGCGCCGAGGCGATCGCCCATCTCGCCGAGCAGGTCGCGTGTTGGCTCGGTTATGCGACGGGCCATTTCGATCCGACGGCCCCGTTCTTCCACCGCTCGAACGACCTCGTCTCGCAGTGGGGCGGGCCGAACCAGGACAATCTCTACCTCCATGCGCGCATCGATCCGAAGCGCCGCTACCGCATCCGCGGTCGCATGCATGCCTGCGAAGACTTCGTGATCACGCTGCGGATCGACTTCATGCACATGCCCGAATGGGGCACCCTCGCGACGATCCACGCCGCCGACCGCGGCCTCGGGCCCGGCGACGATTTCGAGATCCTGCTCGGCGGTGACGGCAGCGATCCGGCCTTCTTCCCGATTCCCGAGGGCGTGACGACGGTCTCTCTGCGCCAGTACTACCTCGACTGGCAGCCCCGGGAGCCCGCGGTCTTCACGATCGAATGTCTCGACGCCGACGTCGTCGCTCCGCCGCGCCTCGACGGCGACGCGGTCGCCGCCCGGCTCGCGACCGCGCTGGCCCAGACCGAGCGATCCGTCCGCTACTGGAACGAATACCTGAACGAGCACCGCGCGAAGGGCGTCGACAACCAGTTCGCGCCGCCGATGGCGCTGAAGAAGGGCCTCGGCGCGGCGCGCTACGGCTTCCTCTTCTACGCGCTCGCGCCGGACGAGGCGCTCGTCGTCGAGACCGACGTCCCCGATGCGCGCTACTGGAATCTCCAGCTCGCGACGATGGGTTGGTACGAGCCGCCCGATCCGGTCCACCGCATCTCCTCGATCAACCAGCATCAGGCCCGCATCGACGGCGACGGCCGCGCGCGCTTCGTCGTCGCCGGCCGCGACCCCGGCTGCGCGAACTGGCTCGACACCGGCGGCCATCCCGAGGGCCTGCTGACGTTCCGCTGGTTCTGGCCGAAATCGGATCCGAGCCCGACGACCCGGGTCGTCGCGATCGACGACGTCGCTGCGGCGCTGCCGAAGGACAGCCCGCGCGTCGATGCGGCCGCCCGCCGCGCGGAGATCGGCGCGCGGAAGGCGCATCTCGCCTGGCGGTTCCGATCTTGAGGACGAATCGCCGAGCGGGCCGCGCGGGCGGCGTTGCGCCGTTCGGAGCGTCGTCTTGAGCTGGCAGCCGCCCGCCCGGCCGGACTGGGTCCAGACGATCAACGCGGGCCAGATCCTCCCGATCCACGCCGTCGCGCGCCTGCCCCTCGAGCGCGATGGGCTGATGGCCGAGGCCCGCGCGCGACTCGGCCAGGCCGACGGCGGGCACGCCGATTTCGGCCATCCGCTGTTCCCCGTCGACGAGATGATCGAGGCCCTCGATCGCGTCCTCGATGCGATCGATCGCGAGGCGTCGCTCCACGAAATGGGGCGATTCATGACGCGGCGCTTCCTGCTGCGACTGCTCGAGGTCCGGCTCCAGCTGATGGCCTACCTGCGTGCGGATCCCGGCGTCGTCGACGAGCCGATCGAAGCGCCGCTCTTCGTCGCCGGCGCGCCGCGGACGGGGACGACGCTGCTCCATGCGCTCCTCGCCGCGGATCCGGCCCGCCGCGCCCCCCTCGGCT
>JBIPOQ010000112.1:0-9211 GCA_044379055.1 Myxococcota bacterium | reverse complement strand
TCTCGACCGTGCTGCGCAGCCCATGGTCGTGGAGCAGGTCGGGCACGACCTTCACGTGGACGACCTCGTCCGCGAGGGAGGCCACCACCTTCTCGAAGCGGTCGGCCTCGTGCCGCGACAGGGCGATGATCAGCTGGTCGACGCGGTGGGCGTGGAGGAGCGACTTGAGGTCGCCGTAGCCCCCGATCACCCGCGCCCCGGCGACCATCCCCCCGAGCGCGCCATCGGCCACGACGCCAAGGATCCGAAGCCCCGCCTCCGGCCGCCCCGCAATCCGGCCGACGACGATTTCGGCGAGGGGCCCGGACCCGACGACGAGCACGTAGCGAAGGTTGAAGCCGCGCCGCCGTGCCTGGCGCAGGCAGAACCGCACGGAAGATCGGAAGCCGATCACCAGGGCGGGGGCGAGCACGCTGAACAGTCCGATGGCGAGGCGCGAGTAGGAGTGGTTGCGGGCGAAGAAGGTCGCGGCGGCCATCGCGACGATCGCGAGCGCCGTCGCCCGGACCACCGCCGCCGCCTCGCCGAGGGGCGAGTCCATCCGGCGCGGCTGGTAGAGCCCCTGGGCATGGAACAGCACGAGAAAGAGCGGAAGGATCAGGGGCAACGGATAGAGATAGGCCGCGAGCGGCGGGACCCCGAGCGGCGCCGGGATGCCGGCGTGGAAGCGGAGCCCGTAGGCGGCGAGCCAGGCGAGCGCCACGAGCGACAGGTCCACGGCCCCGAGCAGGGTTCGAAAGACATCGCTGTATCGATGCAGCATGCGCCCGGCGTCCCCCCGACCTCGTCTCGCGGGCCGAAGGTTGCCAGATCCCGCCTCAGGGCGCCGGAGCCGGCATCACCTCGAGGATCAGGACCTCCTGGTCCCCGGCGCGCTCCGACCGGACCGGCGCGAGCCATCGCCCGATCCCGTCGGCGAGACCGGCGTGGTCCCCGAGCTTGGCGGCATCGATGATCAGCCAGCGCGCCCCGCGCCCCCGGACCTGACGTTCGAGCTGACCGTCGCGACCGTCCGGGAGGGGGACGAACGCAGCCCCGGCGTAGTACGCCGTCCGGCGCTTCTGGGCCGCCACCGGCTCGACCGGATCCCGTCCCGCCTTCAGCCACGCCGCCGCGACGCGCTCGAGGGCGCGATCGGCGCGGCGCTCGCGGAGATCCCGTGGCCCCCAGGAGACGAGCAGGACGACGATCGCGAGCCCCACCGCGCCCCGCCCGCCGAGGCGTCGGGCGAACCCCGACCGCCCCGCGCGCTGCCCCTCCTTCGCCGCCCCCGCGGCCCTTCGGGCCTCGAGGAAGAGGCGGAGCCGATCGACGGCGGTGCACCAGCCGACGGCCGCGAACACCGTGAGCGGAAGCCAGGCCGCGAGGGCATGCCGACGGCTGACGTAGCCGGCGCCCCAGACGAGCAGGACGAGCAACGCGGTCTGGCCGACGAGGGTCACGACGAGGACGCGGTCGAAGCTGCGACCCGCCTGCCCCCGACGCGAGACGACCGTCCAGACACCGAGCCCCGCGAAGAGGAAGAGCTCGTGCCGGAAGGCGGAGAGCGACGTCGCGACGACCCGCGCGACGGCCTCGCCCAGACCGAGCAGCGAGCGCACCGGCCGATCGATCCCGGAGCCGTCGGCGCGGAGCGAGCTCTCGGGCAGCGGCAAAGCCCGCGGATCATCGCGGGTCGTCCGTCTCTCGCGGCGATCGAGGGCGATCGCCTCGGCGCTCGGTCCGCCCTGGGCGAGCTCGGTGAGCGACTTCTTCTGGCTGAGACCGAAGCCCTGCCCGCTCCGGAGCTCCGCGACCGCGAAGGCTCCGGCGAGCCCGACGCTGGCGACCAGCGCGATCAGCGCCGGACCGAGCAGGCGCCGGCGCTCCGCGGGCCGCTCGAACGCCTGCGCGACCAGCACGACGACGGCGACTCCGACGAGCAGGAGCCCCTCCGGCCGCGTCCAGTAAGCGAACCCGGCGACCGCGCCGAAAGCGACCGCGCGCGCCGTGCTCGGTCGCTCGACGAGACCGACGAGCAGCGCGAAGCCCGTGAGGAAGAGGCCCGCGTACAGCCCGTCGCTCTGCACGTCCGACGAGAAATCGACGGCCCAGGGATGCAGCGCGACCGCCCAGGCGGCAATCCAGGCCACCCGTCGCCCGAAGCGCCGCCAGGCCATCGCGAAGATCGCCGCCACGGCGAGCACCCCCCCGGCGATCGACACCCCGACCGCCGCCGACTCCGGCGACACGGAGAAGGCTTCGACCCCCGCGACGAGCGCCGGATAGAGCGGATGTTGCGGATGGGCGAGCACGTCGACGAAGCGGCCCTCGCGCAGGGCCTCCGCCAGCGCGAGAAAGATCGGGCCGTCGTTGAACAGAACGGCGGTCCGGCTCCACGCGATCGCGCGGAGCACGGCCGCGAAGACGAGGAGACCGACGAGGGCCCAGCGCTCCGCTGCGCTCGGTGCAGACCCCGCCGCCGGATCCTCCACACTCGCGCTCAGAACGCGTCCCGCGCGTCCGCCTCGACCGCCCCGCGCAGGTCGGCGAGAAAGTCGGGCATGGCCGCGACGACCCGGTTCCAGTTCGGGATCTGGGGCGAGCCCATCGGGTCGCGCACGAAGTCGAGGCCCGCGGCGCGCAAGGCGCCGGAGAACGTCTCGACTGCGACCTCCTCCTCGTGGCGATCGAAGGCGAGCCCGTTCAGCTTGGCGTCGTCGCTGTAGCGCGCGATCGAGTCCTGCGCCGTGCGGACGTAGGCCGCGATCATCGTATTGAGGAAGCCCGAGTCGAACTCGACGCCGTAGCTCGCGAGGTTCCGGATCAGCGAGGCCGCGATGTCGCGCACCATGCGGTGGAGACCGGCCGAGGGATCGTGCTCGGAGAGCTCCTGGTGCTTGTGGTCGTAGTTCTCGACGAGCTCGACCTGGCAGATGCGCTTCAGCGAGCAGTTGCGATAGACCTCGGCGAGCACGCCGACCTCGAGGCCCCAGTCGGCCGGGATCCGATTGACCCGCGCGAGCTCGGTCGTCATCGAGCACTCTCCCGCCAGCGGGTAGCGGAACGACTCGAGATACTCGAGCAGCGGCACCGGCCCGAGCACGGTCTTCATCGAGCGCACGAGCGGCGTCATGAACAGCCGCGTCACGCGCCCGTGCATCCGATCGGAAACCCGGCTGTAGTACCCCTTCGCGAATTCGTAGGCGAGCGCCGGGTTGGCCGTCGGGTAGCAGAGGCGGGCCAGCAGATCGCGACGGTAGTCGAGGATGTCGCAGTCGTGTGTCGCCACGACGCGCGCGCGCTGGTTCCCGAGCACGTAGCCGAAGGCGATCCAGTTCGCGCGCCCCTTGCCGTCTTCCCCGGGCGTCAGCCCCTCGTCGCCGAGCCGCCGGATCAAGGCCGAGACCCGCGGCCCCTGGTTCCAGATCACGGTCGCGGGCGACCCGTCGAGGCAGCGGACGCGGGCGAAGAGCTCGCGCATCTCGCGAAACTGCTCGACGTCCGCCGCGCCCGACAGGCTGACGACGCATTCCGCCAGATACGGCACGCGGGAGAGCTCGTCGACGATCCGCTTGAGCGCCGGGCCTCGGATCTCGGAGTAGAGCGAGGGCAGCACGAGGGCGATCGGCCGCTGCGCGCTGAAGTCGAGGAGCTCGCGCTCGAGGCGCTGGAGGTTGGGCTCGCCCAGGCGGTGGAGAGTGCTGATCACGCCGGTCTGATGGAAGTCCGCCATGCTCGGGACGGTCGCATCCGGCCCGAGAGCATGTCAAGCGCAGAACGCGTGCGTCAGTAGGGACCCGGCGATTCGAGGATGGGCTCGATGGCCTCTTCGAGCCAGCGCAGGGCGGCCGGATCGATCTCCTCGAAGGCGATGCCGACCTCCTGGGTGATCGGATCGGTATCGACGGCCCAGACGACCTTGCCCGTCGCGACGATCGTCCGGCGACCGACGTTGAAGGTGACGCGCAATCGGTCGCCGAGGTTGATCTCGATGCCGACGGCCTCGAAGCGGATGCCCCCCGTCGAGACGTCCCGCGACACTGCCAGCTGATCAGGGCGATCGATCTCCGCGAAGGAGATGACCTGATCCGTCGGGATGCGGAGGTATTTTCGGCGATAGGCGGTCGGCTTCTCGGCCATCGGCGCTGCCCCCGCGTGCCCCGGAAGGAGCCCGCGAAGGCGCTTTCGGTCCCGCCCGGGGAAGCCTTGAGAGCCGCTTTTCCACACGGGCCGGGGGGGGAGCGCGGCGGACCGGCTCTCAGAAGAGGTCGAGTTGCCGGTCTTCTGCGCCGGCGAGCTCGAGGCCCTTCAGGACGATGCCGATCCGGCGGAGGGATCCGTGGTCGGCCTCGGCCCGCTCGAGCAGATCCCGGGCGGCCTGGACGATGTCCGAGGCCGAGATCGCGGGCGGGCCGAGCGATCGGCTGCGCGTCAGGCTGCGGGCATCGACGGAGGTCAGACGCAGGGCGATCCGACCGGCCCAGAGGCCGTCGCGCCGAAGCGCCGTCTCGAGCCGGGTCGCGAGACGCGCGAGGACGGCGTCGACGGCGCCCGGCGCGGCCTCGCCGCCCGCGAGCTTCTCCTCGCGCGAGAGCGTCGTCGGATGCTGCCGGACGCGCAGGGGCTTCGGATCCTCCCCGCACGCGAGCAGCCAGAGCGAACGACCCGCGCTGCCGAGCAGGAGCTCGAGCCGCTCGAGCCCGAGCCGCCGCAGCCCCGCGACGTCCGTCACCCCCAGCTCGAGCAGCCGCGTCGTCGTCTTCGGTCCGACCGCGGGCAATCGCTCCACCGGGAGCGCGACGAGATAGGCCTCGAAGGCCTCGGGCGTGAGCACCGCGACGCCGCGCGCCCCGGCGTCCTCCGCGACGAGCGAAGCTGCGAAGCGCGCCGGCGCGATCCCCACGCGCAGGTCGAGACCAGTCTCCGCGCCCACGAGCGCGACGAGCCGTTCCGCCAGGGCGCGCGCCTCCAATGGATCCCCGGGCGCCCGGAAGTAGAAGGCCGAGAGCCCCGAGGTCTCGACCGCGCCGATCTCGCGGCGCACCGCGGCGCGCAGATGCCCCGATACCTCGCGCGCGTGCGGCATGTCGGTGCGCACCCAGCGGGCGGCCGGCACCCGCGAGAGCGCCTCGGCGACGCCCATGCCCTCTTCGATGCCGAGGGCGCGCAGCTCCGAGGTCAGGCCGACGACGCGACCCCGCTTCGCGGGATCGCCGCCGACGAGCAGCGGCCCCGCCGCGAGCTCGGGCTGCGCCCGCCGCGCGATCGCGACATGGAGCTCGGGAACCTCGGCGAAGCCCACCGGCGCCGCGCGGTTCGGACGCGGACTCATGGCGAGGGCTCCAGGACGAGGCGCGCGACGCTCTCCTCCTCGATCGCGAGCCGATCGGTCGCGAACAGGGCCACACGGCCGGACCGGAAGCGCGCGATGCCGTCGTCGAAGTTCGGGTGGCCCGCGTGCTCGCTCTGGCCCGGCGCGAGGCTCGACAGCACGCGATCCCGGGACGAGAGATCCATCGCCAGTCGATAAAGGCTCGCCGCCTCGACTTCGAGCGAGACGCCGGGGCGGTGTCGCGCGACGGCGAGGCTCTCGCTGCTCCCGCCGGTCCGCAGGCCTTTGTAGAGGAAGTCGGCCTCGGGGCCGAAGGGCACGAACGGCGTGAAGCGAAGGCGATGCAGCTCGCCCCACTCCCAGCGCTCGCGCGCCGGCCCCAGCCGATGGCTGATCGCGACCCAGGCCTCGCGCAGGCTGCGACGCGCCACGGCAGCGACCCGTGCCTCGTCGGTCCAGCCCCCTGGACGTCGCAGGGCTTCGGCGCGCAGGACGAGTCGTTCGATCGTATCCTGCGCCCGGACGTGGGGCGCCCGCACATAACGATCGAAGAGCGCCGATCCGAAGGGCTCGCGCAGCAGCCCCTCGATCAGTCGCTCGAGCACGAGATGATAGGCGGCCGCCCCGGCGCTCCCGGGCCCCGTGCCGCCGTCCCAGCTCTCCAGGATGCGCGCGATCTCCTCGGCTTCGATCTCGAGGGGGCCGGCGCGCCGCGCGAGGGCGAGCAGCGCCGTCACCACCGTCGGCGCCCGGTCGGTGCCGTGATCGGCCAGCATCTCGGCCGCGCCGCGGAGATCGATCGAGCCGCGGCGCAGACGCCGCTCGAGCTCGTGCTCGATCCGAGCGGCCCGTTCCCCGGGACGCCAGAGGAACTCGACCGCCCCGAGGGCCTCGCCGTTCGACCAGGGCTGGTCGGCGACGAGGAGGTAGGAGCGGCCCCCCTCGCCGAGGCGCAGCGAGGGGAGCGCCTCGATCGCGACGCGGTGGCGCCAGTCGAAGCTGCGCAGACGACCCTGGACCGGGACGAGGCCGGTGGGCAGGGGGCGATGCGGCAGCCAGCCCGCGACCTGCACCCCGCCCCGTCCGAAGCGATCCGCGTAGACGACGGCGAGCACCGGCTCGTGGTGCTCCGCGAGGGCCCCGACGACCCCATCGGCCCCGTCGGAGCGGAGCAACGCGAGCATCGAGCTGAGCCCATCGCCCGGGCGGGCGCCCGTCCAGGCGAGGGCCCGCGCCGTCGTCCCGGTCCGGGCCCCGTCCGCTTCCTGCGCGTCCTCTTCGCCCGCGAGCCACTCGATCAACGGCCCGTGCCGGGTCGAACGCAGCGTCCGCTTCTCCTCGCGCCGCGCCCCGCCGCGATCCGCGTAGACGAAGATCTCTTCGCGTTCTTCGAGGGGGGCCCAGAGCGCTCCGTTCTGGTAGAAGCCCGGCCGCTCGCCCAGGGTCTCGATGAACAGATCGGCGATCGGCGCGCCCGCTGGCACACTGGCGAAGGCGAGGCTGTCGGTCCGGCCGAGCCAGAAGATGGGCGAGCCCGGGAGCGTCGCTCCGAGCACGCCCAGCGACCCGCCCGTGATCTCGACCTCGTAGAAGAACGCGGGCGCGCTGGGCGCCGTCTGCCAGTCGGCCACCACCAGCGGTGCCCCGCTCGCACTCGCGCCGCCGCCGACGATCCAGGCGCCCCCCGTCGGATTCCCGATCCCGGCACAGAGCGCCCGGGTGGAATCCATCGCGAGTCCCGGCATCTCGCGCCGCGCCGCCGTCGAGCCGGGCTCGAAGGACCCGAGCATCGGCAGCGACGGGGCCTCGCCGAAATCGATCGAAGCACGCCCCGGGAAGAAGGGTCGCGCCGGAACGCTGCCGAGGCGCTGGATCAGCTCGTCGAGGACGAGGGTCGTCTCGAGCGTGCCGCCGATGCACCACGACAGGAGCTTCACGACCGCCAACGAGTCGGCCGGCCGCCAGTCCTCGACCTCCGCGATCGGAGCCCCGAGCTGGGCGGGGGGGGCGACGCGGTCTTCCCGGATCCGCCCGATCCGGGCGTTGACGCCGGCGGCATAGGCTTCCAGGACCGCCCGCGACGCCGGCCGCAGCTCGGCCACTGCGGCCGCGGAGGCCCGCTCGATCTCGAGCAGGCGGGCCAATCGGTCCGCCGGAAGCGCCGACTCGCCCTCGAGCTCGGCCGTTCTCCCCTGGGCCCGACGGCGGAGCCAGATCATCTGGGCCAGGCGGTCTTCGGCGTGGGTGAAGCCCAGGCCGAACCAGGCCTCGGATTCGTTCCGGGCAAAGACATGGGGGATGCCGCGGGCGTCGCGCAGGATCTCGACGGGCTGCTTCAGGGTGGCGATGCGGACGGTCCCCGAAGACGCCGCGAGCCAGCCCTTGTCGTCGAGCCCGAGACCCCGCGATCGCTGCAGGACGAACAGGATCGCCAGCAACACACCCGCCCCGAGCAGCAGGCGCACCCCCAGCTCGGCGAGACCCGGCGCACCGCGTCCGCTCTTCGCTCCCGGCCGGACGGCCATTCCCGCTCACCCCCCCGAGCTCGCCTTTCGCCAAATGCAAAAAACGGAAGTCAAGTCGAATACTTGAGAGCATATCGGAGGGCGGGTACATTGCGCGGCCCTGCCCCCCGTACGCATGGAGCCTGCGCGCCTTGCCGATCCGATCCCTCGATGCACTGCTCGCCTCGACCGAGCTGCGCGGGAAGCGTGTCTTCGTCCGCGCCGACCTGAACGTCCCCCTCTCGGGCGGCCAGATCAGTGACGATAGCCGCATCCGGGCCTCGCTTCCGACCCTCGAGCGCCTGCGCGCCGCCGGGGCCCGCATCGTGCTCGCCTCCCACCTCGGCCGCCCCAAGGATGCCCCGGACCCCAAGCTCTCCCTGGCCCCGGTCGCCCGGGCGCTCTCGACGGCCCTGAAGACCCCCGTCGCTCTGGCGAGCGATTGCGTCGGGCCGGAGGTCGAGGCGGCGGTCGCCGGTCTGCGCGACGGCGAGCTGCTCCTGCTCGAGAACCTGCGCTTCCACCGCGAGGAGACGAAGAACGAGCCCGGCTTCGCGAAGGCCCTCGCGGCGCTGGCGGACGTCTACGTCAACGACGCCTTCGGGACCGCCCACCGCGCCCACGCCTCGACGGCGGGCATGGTGGCCCACGTCCCGATCGTCGCCGCCGGCGGTCTGCTCGCCCGGGAGCTCGAAGCGCTCTCGTCCGCGCTGACGCCCGAGCGGCCCTTCGTCTGCTTCCTCGGCGGCGCCAAGGTCTCCGACAAGCTCGGCGTCCTCGAGGCCCTGATCGAGCGAGCCGACACCGTCGCCGTCGGCGGGGCCATGGCCTACACGTTCCTCGCCGCCCGCGGCGAAGCCATCGGCCGCTCCCTCGTCGAGCCCGACCGCTTCGACGACGCGCGGCGCATGCTCGCCCGGGCCGAGGCGCGCGGCTGCCCGCTGCTGCTCCCGACCGATCACGTCGTCGCCGACCGTGTCGACGCGCAGGCCGAGGCCCGCGTCGTGTCGACGATCCCGGCCGACGCGATGGGCGTCGACATCGGCCCCCGGACCGCCGAACGTTATGCGGCAGCGGCGGCCGGTGCACGGACGATCCTCTGGAACGGCCCGATGGGCGTCTTCGAGATCGACGCCTTCGCGAAGGGGACGGAGAGCCTCGCCCGGGCGGTCGCCGCGTCGCCGGCGAAGAGCATCGTCGGCGGGGGCGATTCGCTCGCCGCCGTCGCGAAGGTCGGGGTCGGCGATCGGATCAGCCATCTCTCGACGGGCGGCGGCGCCTCCCTCGAGTTCGTGCAGGGACTGACGCTCCCGGGTGTCGCCGCCCTGGACCGCCCCGCCGGCGATCGCGCAGGCGAAGGATGAAGCGTGTCCCGCTCGTCGTCGCCAACTGG
>JBIPOQ010000632.1:0-2502 GCA_044379055.1 Myxococcota bacterium | reverse complement strand
ATGACGGCGCGCCCGATTCCATTCAACACGAGATACTCGCCCATCACCGATCGGCTCTGCTTGCGGCGTAGCCAGAGATAGCCGCTCACCAGCGTGAGCCAGGCGGTCTCGTAGAGCATCGTCGGATGGACCGGGTAGTCGACCGGCGGGAGTCCCTGCGGAAACGCGACGCCCCAGGGCAGGTCCGTCGCGCGCCCGTAGTCGTCGCCGACGAGGAAGCAGCCGACCCGCCCGATCGCCTGACCGACGGCGAGCGAGATCGCCGCCGCATTCGCGAAGGGCAGGGCGGGCACGCCGTAGACCCGACAGCCGATGTAGCCGCCGAGGGCCCCGCCGATCAGGCCGCCGTAGAAAACCAGGCCGCCGCGGGAGAAGAGCAGGTCGAAGAAGGGCTCGCCCTCGCGCCACGAGAAGTCGATCGCGTAGTAGAGCTTCGCGCCGAGCACGCCGCCCAACATGATGTAGATGAGCAGGTTCGCGGCGTCCTCGGGGTCGAGGCCCTCTTCCTTCATGCGCGGAAGTGCGATCCAGTATCCGACGAGGAAGCCGATCGCCATCATCGCGCCGAAGCTGCTGATGGGCCATCCGAGGATCGGGAGCTCGAAGAGGATCGGATACATCGCGCCTCGCGTGGCGCGCACGGTACGCGAGGCGGCCCGACCGGGCAATCCGCGGGACCCCGCGCCCGCGGCTCGCGTGGCCCGTGTCCCCGGCCCCCTGTATTCTCGCCGCGCACGGTTGTGAAGCGCGTGCGCGGGGGGCACGACGGCATGCGATTGCGTCATCACCAGGACCCGGAAGGCGTCCCGGGGTCGCCCACACCCGCTGCCATCGGCATCCGCCGCGCGGCGACCTGGGGCCTCGTCGTCCTCGGAGCCCTGCTCGTCCTCGACGGGTCGGCCGCGAATCCCTGGCGCTCGCCGACGACCGACGTCGCCGAAGACCCGATCGAGGCGGCGAGGCCGGCCGTGACCGCGGCGCTCGGCGCGCATCTGCGAAGCCGCAAGGCTTCGCTGTCCGGCGAGGAGCAGGATCGCGTCGTCGAGGCGGTGCTGCGGAGCAGTCGGCGCCATGCGCTCGATCCCTATCTCGTGACGGCCGTGCTGCTGGTCGAGAGCGATGCCCGGCCCTGGGCCGAGAGCGGCAAGGGGGCGATCGGGTTGATGCAGGTGATGCCGCACATGGCCGCCCAGCTCGATCTGGCCGGCAACCT
Organism: Myxococcota bacterium; assembly: GCA_044379055.1. Taxonomy (GTDB): domain Bacteria; phylum Myxococcota_A; class UBA9160; order UBA9160; family UBA4427; genus UBA4427. Next base: position 1,289 of record JBIPOQ010000632.1, on the reverse strand, counting down.
CGCGACGATCGAGAGCAACATCGAGGCGGGCTGCTTCATCCTCGCGGACAACATCCGCCGGCTCGGGGAAGAGCGCGGCATCTCCTCCTATTTCTGGGGACGTCAGATCCGCGGCGTCGCCTATCTCGAGAAGGTCCAACGGGCGCGGGCGCGCGTGCGCGACGCGAGCCCTTCCTGAATGGAGCCGCTCCTGCGTCGACGCGAGGGTCAGCTCGTGCTCTCGGACGGGGGCGAGCGATACGCCTATGCGTGGCTCCCGCCGGATCCCTCGCGCGCGCTGATCCTGGTCCACGGCTTCGCCGAGCACGCCGGTCGCTACGAAGAGATGGCGACCCATTTCGCCGCCCGCGGCTTCGGGGTCCACGCCTACGATCAGGCCGGCCACGGTCGGACGCCAGGCCCGCGCGGCCACGTCGATCGCTTCGATCGCCTCCTCGAAGATCTCGCGGTCTTCGTCGAATGGGTGCGGGCCGAGCATCCCGGGCTCCCCATCGTGCTCGCCGGTCACAGCATGGGCGGGCTCGTCACGGCCGCGACCGCCGCCTTCCGGCGCCCGAACGTCGACCGGATCGTGCTCTCGGGCGCGCTCCTCGATCTCGACGCGAACGCCTCGGCCGATCGCCGCCTGCGGCTGTTCATGGCGCGGCTGCTCTCCGTCGTGGCGCCGCGCCTGGGCCTCTCGACGGGGCTCGACGCGGCGGGGCTCTCTCGGGATCCCGAGGTCGTGCGCCGATATCTCGCCGACCCGCTCGTGAAGGATCGGATGACCGCGCGCTTCGCGTCGGGCCTCTTCGAGACCGTGGCCCGCGTGCGCGAGGCGGCGAGCCGGATCGAGCGGCCGATCCTGATCCAGCACGGCGAGGCCGACCCGATCTGTCCGGTCGCCGGGAGTCGGCGCTTCCACGCCGGTCTCGCGCCGGCGATCGCCGAGCAGAGCCGACTTTCGGTCTATCCTGGCCTGCGTCACGAGATCTGGAACGAGCCCGAGCGCGGAGCGATCTGGCAGGACGTGCTCGATTGGCTCGGCGCCTGAGATCGGGGGCGCGACGATCGGACGGGCGGTGGGCTTCGACGAGGAGACGGTGTTGGATGGTTTGACGCATCTCGATGACCAGGGACGGGCGCGCATGGTCGACGTCGGCGGGAAGCCGATCACGCGGCGCGTCTGCGTGGCGCGGGGGGCGGTGCGCATGCTGCCGGCGACGCTCGCCCGGATCGTCGAGGGCCGGATCGCGAAGGGCGACGTGCTCGCGACCGCGCGCCTCTCCGGCATCCAGGCCGCCAAGCGG
>JBIPOQ010000631.1:0-2506 GCA_044379055.1 Myxococcota bacterium | reverse complement strand
AATGCTGGTCGAGCGGCCGCGGGTAGAGACCCGCCAGGATCGCGAGACCGGCGACGACGAGAATGCCGCCGAAGAGCGTCTGGAGCTCGAAGCCGATGATCCACATGGGCGGGATCGCGGCGATGTTCTTGCCGGCGATCTTGATCGGCCAGTCCATGGACATCCAGATCTGGATGCCGAACCCGGTCACCACGCCGACGAGCGATCCGATCAGGTGGAAGGCCCGGACCTTCGACGGCGCCGGGTCTTCCGCGAGCTCGATCTCCTCGAACGGCGCAGGCGAATAGGTGGTCAGGTCCGTGAAGCCGCGGGCCTTGAGCTTGCGCACGACCGTCGCGACGTCGGACGGATACTCGTAGACACTGACGAGCTCGGCCATCAGTGGGCACCTCCGGAGGCATGAGCGGCGTGACGAGCGTGGTCACGCGCGTGGATGTCGAGCTCTTTGACCTCGGAGATGGCGATGATCGGGAACATCTTGAGGTAGAGCAGGAAGAACATGCTGAACCAGCAGAAGCTGCCGGTGAGCACGATCATCTCGACCAGGCTCGGGATGTAGAGACCCCAGGCCGCGGGGATGTACTCGCGCGAGAGCGACGTGATGATGATGACGTAGCGCTCGAACCACATGCCGAGATTGATGAAGAAGCAGAGGACGAAGAGGAACGGGATGTTCGTCCGGAGCTTCTTGATCCAGAGGAGCTGGGGCATGACCACGTTGAAGATGATCATGCACCAGGTCGAGAACCAGTAGGGACCGAAGGCCCGCTGCCAGAACGAGGTCTGCTCGAACTCGACCGCCGAGTACCAGGCGATGAAGTACTCCGCCCCGTAGGCGTAGCCGCAGATGATCGAGGTGAAGAGGATGAACCTCGACATGTTCTCGAAGTGGTAGTCGGTGATGTAGGCCTCGAGCCGGAAGATCCGGCGCACCGGCACCATCACGACGATCACCATCGCGAACCCGCCGAAGATGGCGCCCGCGACGAAGTAGGGCGCGAAGATCGTCGCGTGCCAGCCCGGCACGATCGACATGGCGAAGTCCCAGGAGACGATCGAGTGGACCGAGAGCACGAGCGGCGTCGCGAGGCCCGAGAGGTGGAGCACGGCCCGGCTGTGCGCCTTCCACTGCTTGCCCGTGCCCTGCCAGCCGGCAGCGAGGATCGTGTAGACGACCTTCTTCCAGCCGACGGCGCGATCGCGGGCGATCGCGATGTCGGGGATCAGGCCGACCAGGAAGAAGAGCAGCGAGATCGTCAGGTACGTGTTGACCGCGAAGACGTCCCAGAGCAGCGGGCTCTTGAAGTTGACCCAGAGGTAGCGCTGGTTCGGGTAGGGCAGCAGGAAGTAGAACTTCCAGAGCCGGCCGATGTGGATCAGCGGGAAGAGCGCGGCGGTGAGCACCGCGAAGACCGTCATCGTCTCGGCGCCGCGGTTGATGGCGTTGCGCCACTTCGCGCGGAACAGGAAGAGGATGGCGGAGATCAGGGTCCCGGCGTGGCCGATGCCGATCCAGAAGACGAAGGTGATGATGTAGACGCCCCAGAAGACCGGCGCCTGGTAGCCGGCGACGCCGAGGCCTTCGTAGGTCTGCCAGGCGAGGGTCGCGGCGGCGACGCCGACGCCGGCGAGAGCGAACAGCAGGGCGATCAGCCAGGGCCAGTGGAAGCCCTTGGTGACGGCCATGATGTCGATGTTCGCCTGCGAGTCCCGGGGACGGGCCGGCGGGTTCATCGCATCGGCGACGGCAGTGGCGGGAGGCGGTGCCATTTTTTGGACTCCCTCAGCTCTCTTCGCGCCGGACCTTACCGAGGTAGGTCACGGCGGATCGTGTATTCAGGATCTGCAGCGCGTGGTAGGCCCGAGCGGCGCCCTGCTCGGCGCGCTTCACCGGCGCGCTCGCCTTGTCTCGGACGTTGCCGAAGCTGATCGCATCGGACGGGCACGACTGCTGGCAGGCGGTCTTGACCGCGCCGTCCGCGATCGGCAGGCCCGCGTCCTTGGCCGGCTGGCGCGCCGTCTCGATCCGCTGGACGCAGAACGAGCACTTCTCCATCACGCCCTGGCCGCGGACGGTCACGTCCGGGTTCAGCATGAGGCCCAGCAGGCCGGGCCAGTTCTTGCGGCCGTTGTCGAAGTAGTTGAAGCGGCGGACCTTGTAGGTGCAGTTGTTGGCGCAGTACCGCGTGCCGACGCAGCGGTTGTACACCATGCCGTTGATGCCTTCGTCGTTGTGGTAGGTCGCGATGACCGGACAGACCGCCTCGCAGGGCGCCGCGCCGCAGTGCTGGCAGAGCATCGGCAGATGCCGGACCTGCGTCCCGCCGAGCGTTTCGCCGGACGGAATCGGCCGCCGCTCGGAGTCCTTGCTGACGTCGTCGTCGCCGTCGCCTACGTAGCGCTCGATGCGGAGCCAGGTCATCTCGCGGTGCTTGATCGCCTGCTGCTCGCCGACGATCGAGACGTTGTTCTCGACGTAGCAGGCCGTGATGCAGGCGGAGCAGCC
>JBIPOQ010000629.1:0-2511 GCA_044379055.1 Myxococcota bacterium | reverse complement strand
CCGAGCTGCTAAGGTCGCGAGCCATCATGGACTTCTCGCTGCTTCCGCCCCTCAATGCTGGCCTGAACGCGACGGCGACGGTCCTGCTCGTCGTCGGGCGGCGGCTCGCCCGTCGAGGCGAGGTCGAACGCCACAGGTTCGTGATGCTCGCGGCCTTCGCCGTCTCGAGCCTCTTTCTCGTCAGCTACGTGGCCCACAAGGTCTCGCGGAGCTTCGAGAACACGACCTTCAATGCCGAGGGGCTCGCCAAGCTCCTCTATCTCGGGCTGCTCGCCTCGCACGTGCTGCTCGCGATGACCGTTCCGGTGTTCGCGATCGCCCTGATCCGACTGGGCATGCGGGACGATCGCGAGCGCCATCGTCGGCTCGCGCGGGTCGCCTGGCCGATCTGGATCTACGTCTCGGTCACGGGCGTGCTCATCTACCTGCTCCTCTACCCGTTCAATCCGCCGCGAGCTTGATCGCCGAGCGGTCTGCATCCAATCGTTGCAGAACGTCCACGCGGCGCGAATCGATGCGCTCGGCGTCCTAATCTCGCGCCTGTGGATGGACGAGATCGGACTCGCGCGTCGCGCTTCGCCAGGCAGGCGAGAGATCGGCGAAAGGCCGCGTCGGACTTGACGAATCTCGGAGTAGTGGGCTACTCCGCGAACACTTTCCGCAGTCCGATCGAGCGTGTTTCGCGCCGTCCGTGACGGCCGGAGCAGGGCATTGGCGGCGGTCGTCGGCTGCGTCAAATCGCCGCGCCGAGCGAACCGAAAACTGGGCGTCGAGCTGAACGTCGAACCGGACGAAAGCCCGGACAGAAGACAGGACAGAAGAGCGATGAGCTGGGTGTTCGAACGATTTTCGAGATCGGTCGTGTCGATGAGCGCGCTGTGCATCTTCCTCGGAGTCGTCGCCTTCGCCGGTGCCGCTTCCGCGCAGGAAGCGGCTGTGGATCTCGGCGAGGGCGCTGCCCTCTTTACTCTCTGCACGCAGTGCCATGGCGTCGACGGCGGCGGAAACGTCGATGCTCTCGCGCCGGCGATCGCCGGGCTGCCCGCGTGGTACGTCGAGGCCCAGCTCGTCAAGTTCAAGTCCGGCCAGCGCGGTCTCCACGCGCAGGATACGGGCGGTCTGCGCATGTACCCGATGTCGCGCTGGCTCGAGAACGAGGGTGAGCAGAAGGCCGTCTCGGCCTACGTCGCGAGCCTTCCGGCAGTCCCGCCCGCGGCGACCCTCGCGCCGTCGGGCGATGCGGCCAAGGGCCAGGGCTACTACGCGGTCTGCAGCGCCTGCCATGGGGCCGACGGCGCCGGCAACCAGGGCATGGGCGCGCCGCCGCTGACCGGTCTGAACGACTGGTACCTGCTCTCGTCGATCCAGAAGTACAAGAAGAGCATCCGCGGCAGCCTGCCGGGCGACACGCTCGGTCCGGCGATGATCGGCATGGTCGCGACGTTGCCCGACGATGCGGCCGTGCTCGACGTGATCGCGCACATCCAGACCCTCGCGGGCCCCGCGGCCCAGGAGTAGTAGAGGCCGCCCGCGCGGCGGCGTCCGACCCCGCTTCCTCGAACGCGCTTCGAGCCCCAGGAGAAGATCACATGTCCGATCACCACCACGTCGAGCCCGAGAATCCGCCGGCCGACGCCCTGGCCACGCGATTGTTCGTCGTTTCGATGGTCGGGATCCTCGCCTTCATCGCGATCGTCTTCACGTTCGTGATCTGACGGCCGCCCGGCCGCTCGCTCCTCCAACAGGCCGTTCGTGGCCTCAGGCAAACGATAGGCAGACGAAATGATCCTCGACTCGCTCCTTCCCAGCGCATCGACCTACGCCGGAGAGATCAACCGTCTCTTCGACGTCATCACCCTCCTGGTCGGAATCCCGTTCCTGGTCGCCTCCTACCTCTTCTTCGCCTTCATCTTCCGCTTCAAGGCGAAGAGCGGCCAGAAGTCGATGTACATCACGGGCACCGAGCACCAGTACATGAAGTGGATCCACCGGGCGCACGTCCCGATCCTCATCTTCGACGTGATCATCGTCGTGATGGCGGTCAACGTCTGGTACAAGGTCAAGCAGGACCTGCCCGAGGCGAGCTCGACGGTGCGCGTGATCGCGCAGCAGTGGGCCTGGAGCTTCGTGCATCCGGGGCCGGACAACGTGCTCGACACGGCCGACGACATCACGACCGTGAACGAGCTGCACGTCGCCGCGAACACGCTCTACCACTTCAAGCTCGAGTCGCTCGACGTGCTCCACAACTTCTCGGTCCCGGTCTTCCGGCTGAAGCAGGACGCGATCCCGGGCCGCGTCATCACGGGCTGGTTCGAGCCGACGCTGACGGGCACGTTCGACATCCAGTGCGCGGAGATCTGCGGCATCGGCCATGCGCTGATGCCCGCGAAGATCGTGATCGAATCGAGCGAGCAGCACGCAGCCTGGGTCGAGCAGAACTCGCCCTTCGCCGTGGCGGCACTCGCGTCGAATTGAGGCCTCGCACGCGCGAGGCGAAGAGTCATCGGA
>JBIPOQ010000111.1:0-9237 GCA_044379055.1 Myxococcota bacterium | reverse complement strand
CGCGTTGCGCGTCGTCGGAATGTTGCCGATCCCGAGCTCCCGACCGCCTTCGACGAGCGTCGTCTCGGCGAAGTCCGCGCGGGCGACGGCGCTCGCGTTCACCGAGAGGACGAGGCTCTTGCCGTCGAAGGCGAGGGCGACGTGGCTCCAGGTCTTGACGGGGGGCAACGCGGCCTTGATCGAGTAGGTCCCGGCGCGCGTGATGGCACTCCCGATCAGCGCGCCGTCCACGGTGTAGATCGCCATCTGCGAGCGGTCGCTGCGCGAGGTGTCGACGTTCGTGCCCAGGACGTAGCGGGTTCCCGTCGAGGTGTGGGGCTGCATCCAGATCGAGTAGGTGAGGGCGCTCGAGCGGTCGAGGCCCGACCGGCCCGGGATCGCGACGCCGTCGCCGTCGCCGTCGCCGTCGAAGGCGGCGTGACTGCAGCTGCCGGGATCGCCGGGCAGGGCGGATTCGATCAGGGTCGGACGCGCCTGGCCGTAGGCCGTGCCGTGGTAGCCGGAGTCGGTCGCGTCCTTCACCTCGTCGGCCACGCCCCGATAGGCGCTCTCCTCGAAGCGCCACTCGGCGATCGGGGACCGGGTCGAGAGACAGACGCTGTCGACGTGCCAGTAGTCCCAATCGGAACCGTCGCGGCCGGTCATCCCGAAGCGCACCCGGAAGCCGGCATGGAGCGCGCTCCCGGGCAGGGAGAAGCTCGGCCGCACGATCTCCCCGACCGCGCCGTCGCCCGGGTAGGTCGCGAGCCGGGTCCAGCGCGCGCTCCCGTTGAGGTACTCGACGTAGAAGTCTTCTCCGACGTCGGGATCCTCGCTGAAGGCATCCGAGCCGCGCCGGAGCCAGAGGTCGAGCTTCGCATCGCGCAGCCGCGCGAGGTCGACGGTTTGGGAGGTGACCGTGACGGTGCCGCCGTTGATCGCGAGGGATTGGCTCGCGGTGTTCACCGCCTGGCTGGTCGCGCGCGCCTGTCCCACACCGGGAGCCACGGTCCAGCCGGTGAGCCCGCCGCTGAACTCCTCGCAGCGGCCCAGGGCGAGGCCCGTCGAAGGCATCGCCTCGCTGACGACGACGTCGTCGACGTGCCAGAAGTCCCAGCCGATTCCTCTGTTGTCGGGCGGACCGCCGCTGCCGCGCAGCAGGCGTACCCGCAGCCGGAAGCCCGCGTGGAGGGCGAGGCCGCCGATCGTCTGGTCGAGGGAGAGGATCGCGCCGGCCGTGCCCGAGCCGCTCCAGCTCGCGAGGCGGATCCAGCTGCCGGACGAATCGAGGTACTCGATCCAGAGATCTTCGCCGAAGTCGGGTTGCTCGCTGAAGGCATCCGAGCCGCGCCGGATCCAGGCGCGCACGCGCAGGGCCGGAACCCGGGTGTCGATCGCGACGGAGGTCGTCGAGACCGCCGTGCCCCGCACGAAGAGCGAGCGGGAGCTCGACGACCAGGTCATCGAATTGATGCCCGAGAGCGACGCGCTCGTCGTCGACCATTTGGCGAAGCCCGCCTCGAAGCCGTCCGTGAAGAGCACGTCGCCGGGGGCGGCGTGGGCGTCGGTGGCGGCGAGTCCGAGGAGCGCGAGGAGCAGCGCTCCGCAGAGCGCGGCGATCCGGTGAGCCGGGGTCCGACGTCTGTGCGGCGTTCGGGGCATCGGGCTTCTGGGCCTTCGGTCGGGGGCGGGGCATCGCTCCCCTGGCGGTTTCGCCCCCGGTCGCCGGGGACTTGAAGCGGTGCGAGCCGGGGGATGCTTCATGCTCGGTCGAATGCCCGGGGTCTCTCGGGCATTTTCCGGACCCCGCTCTTGGATCCGCGCCGACCGGGCCTAGACTCGGGGAGAACGTCCAGGGAGGGTTCGATGGCACAGATCGAGATGAAGCGAAGCCATGCCCTCGGCGCCGAAAAGGCGCGCGGTCAGATCGAGCTCCTCGCGCAGCGGCTGGCGGAGAAGCTCGGCGGAAGCTGGCGATGGCAGGGCGAGCGCGTCGTCTGCGAGGCGCGCGGGGCGAAGGCCTGCGTCGGCTACGACGCGGAGACGGTCTCGATCGAGGTCGATCTGCCGTTCGTGATGCGACCGATGCGGAAGGTGCTCGAGGCGAAGATCGAGGAGTATTTCGAGCGTTATTTCGCCTAGCGCGATTCGACCGGTCCGATTCAGACGTATTTCGCGAAGCGACCTTCGCCGCGGGCGAAGACGACGAAGCCGATCGCGAGCAGCCCGAGCGAAACGCTCGCGACGAAGACGAGCTCCTCGCCTCGCGGCGTCGCGTGCCAGATCAGGACGTCCCGGAACGCCTCGAGCAGGCCCGCCATCGGATTCAGCATGTAGTAGTCGAGCAGGCCGGGCGGGACGATGCCCGTCCGGCCGTGCGCGCTGCGCGCGAAGTAGAAGATCGGCGAGACGAGCACCCAGAGCCGCAGGAACGCGCCGACGAGGTTCGCCGTGTCGGCGAAGAAGAGCCCTGCGTGGGCGACGAGGAAGCAGAGCCCGAGCGTCCACGCGAAGAGCAGCGCGAGGATCGGCACGATCCAGGCGATCTGCGGACCGAAGCCGGTGCCGAGGAGCCAGGCCGCGGCGCCGACCACGACGAGCGACCAGGCGAGGTCGTAGAGCCGCGCGAGGCAGACCGAGATCGGGATCACGGCCTTCGGGAAGTCGGCGGCGAGGATCAGGCTGCGCTGGCTGCGCAGACAGCCGGCGGCCTGGCCGACCGACTCGCTGAAGAAGCGCCAGACGACGATGCCGACGAAGAGATGCAGCACGAACTCGCGCGGCGCCCCGGCGGCCTGCCGGAAGCCGATGCCGAAGACCAGGTAGTAGACGGCGAGGGTGAGGAGCGGGTCGAGCAGGCTCCAGACGTTGCCGAGGACCTTGTCGCGGTGGCCCGAGGCGAGCTGGGACCCGGTCAGGAGCCGGATCGTCTCCGTCCGCGCGAGCACACGGCGAAGCGCGGTCAGGGGGCCCGGAGGCCGCATGCGCGGCGGTCGCCGGGCGGCGGCGGGTCGGGGGGGCGCTTCGGGCATGGCTCTGGCGCGCAGTCTATGAGATCCGCCTCCGCCTCGAAACCGGAATCCGGCCGGGCTTCGTTACCTTGCCGAGGTCATGTCGTCCCCGAACTCCGCCGCACCGCCGACCGCGTCCGCCCCGCTGCCGCTGCTCGAGGCGGAGGGGCTGTCGGTGCGATACGGGATTCGCGTCCAGCGGCAGCCGACCACGCTGCGCGCGACGCTGGTCGCCGCGCTCGATCCGCGCCGAAGGGGGACCGCTGCGCGCGACCGCGCCGCGGCGGCCTGGGCGCTGCGCGGCGTCTCGCTGACGCTTCGCGCCGGGGAGGTCCTGGGCGTGATCGGCCGCAACGGCGCCGGCAAGACGACGCTCCTCTCGACCCTGGCGGGCATCTTCCTGCCGGACGAGGGACGACTCGAGCGGCGCGGCCGGGTGTCGTGTCTGCTGAGCCTGGGCGCGGGCTTCCAGGGCAACCTGACCGGACGCGAGAACGTCTTCCTGAACGGCTCCGTGCTCGGGATTCCCCGGGCGCGGATCGATCGGGAGCTCGAGCGCGTCGTCGCGTTCAGCGATCTCGGGGACTTCATCGACGCGCCGGTGCGGACGTATTCGGCGGGCATGCGCGCGCGGCTGGGCTTTTCGGTCGCGCTGCTCGTCGATCCGGACGTCGTCATCCTCGACGAGATCCTGCGCGTCGGCGACGCCGCCTTCCGGGAGAAGGCGGGCTCGATCGTCGATCGCTTCCGCGCCGAGGGGAAGGCGATCGTCCTCGCGAGCCACAGCATGGACATCGTGCGTCGCCACTGCGATCGGGTGATCTGGCTCGACCGCGGAGCGATCCGCGCGGAGGGGAAGCCGGACGAGCTGACCCGCGCCTATCTCGAGGACGCCCATCGCGAGCAGGACCGCCTCGGCGCGGGCGCCTGAGCCGACCTGTGACCCGACGGGACCTCGCTGGAGGCCGATCCGGCCTGGGATATCGTCCGCCTCCCGATGCGCCACGGATCCCGACAGAAGGGCGGTCCGCCATGACGAGGCCGAGCGAGTATGCGGCCGGAGTGGTCCACTTCGGCGCAGACCCGGGGCTCGGCCCCTGTCTCGCGTCGCTGCGCGCCCAGAGCCTTCCGCCGGCGGTGATCGTCGTCGTCGATCACGATCCGCCCGGCGAGGCGAACCCCGCGCGGGACGCAATCCGGAAGGCGTTCCCCGAGGTCGTATGGGTCCATGCCTCGAATGGGGGCTACGCGGCGGGCGCGAACCGGGTCGTCGCGCGGGCGAGCGCGGCCGCGCCCGGCATCGGATTCGTCCTGGTCCTGAACCCCGACGTCGAGCTCGAGCCCGACTTCGCCCGGGAGACGATCGGGGCGATGGCCGGGCGACCGGAGGTCGCGCTGGCCTCGGGGAAGCTCCTGCGTCCCGGCGGTCGGCTGATCGACAGCGCGGGCATCGTGATGGGGCGGGGGCGTCGATTCCGCGATCGCGGCAGCGAGGCGCCGGACGACGGCCGCTTCGACGCCGTCGAGACGGTCTTTGCGGTCAGCGGGGCGGCCCTGATGCTCCGATGTGGGGCGATCCCGGCTCTCGCGCTCGACGGGGAGCTCTTCGACGAAGATTTCTTCGCGTACCACGAGGACACGGACCTGGCCTGGCGGGCCCGGCAGCTCGGCTGGCAATGCCTCTATGTCCCCACGGCCCGGGCGACCCACGTCCGGGGCTGGCGCCGGGACGGGCGTCGCCGGGTCGCGCCGGCGATCCGTCGGCACTCCTGGAAGAACCGCTACCTTGAGCTCCTCAAGAACGACAGCCCGCGAGACTTTCTGCGGGATCTGCCCTTCATCCTGCCGGTCGAGCTGGCCCGGCTGGGATTCGCCCTGTTCGTCGACCGGGCCCTGCTCGGGGCCTACGTCGAGGCGGCGAAATTCGCCGGGCGAGCGCTCCGGAAGCGGGCGATCCTCCAGCGCCATCGCAGCGAGGGGAACTGAGGACTTGGACGAGCGCGGGCCGCGATTCGACGACCAGCCGCCGATGATCCGGATGCGGGTCAACCCGGAGGAGACCCTCCCGGTCGTGCTGCCGTACGGCGTCGCGGCGCCGTCGGTCGACATCGTGATCCCGGTCCACAACGAGTGGCACGTCCTGCGCCCCTGCCTCGAGTCGGTCGAGGCCTTCACGAGCTACCCCCGGGCCCGGATCGTGATCCTCGACGACGGGAGCGACGCGTTCGTGAAGGAGCGCATCGAGCGCTGGGCCGCCGGGCCGCGGCGCCTCCCGGTCGAGGTCAAGCGCAACGAGACGGCGCTCGGCTTCGTGCAGAACGCGAACCGCGGATTTCGCGAGACGCGGGGCGATCTGGTCGCGCTCCTCAACAGCGACACGGTCGTGACCCCGGCCTGGCTCGTCCGCCTCGTGAACGCGATCGTGAGCGAGCCGCGGATCGCCTGCGTGATGCCGATGAGCAACCAGTGCTCGTTCCACTCCGTCGACGTCCCGATGGGCTGGAACGTCTTCCAGTACTCGGCCGATCTCGGGCGCCGCATGCAGAGGACCTGCTTCGATGCGGTGACCGTCGGCGGCTTCTGTCTCCTGATGCGGCGCGAGGCCCTCGACGACGTCGGGCTCTACGACGAGATCTACGGCCGGGGCTACGGCGAGGAGAGCGACTGGTGCATGCGGGCGCGCCGCCGGGGCTGGAAGGTCGTCGGCGCCGAGGACGTCTTCGTCTACCACCGCGGCAAGGTCTCCTTCAAGTCCTTCAAGGACGAGACCTTCCGCGAGGGCAACTACCAGACCTTCATGGCCCGCTTCGGCGCCGAATACTCGGCGGCCATCGCCCAGTACAAGCGCAAGGACGCGCTCTCCCAGCTCCGCAACGCCTACGTCCGCATGGAGTCGCCTTCGCCGCCGCCCGTCCTCTCGGCCTTCGTCGACCGGATGCGCCAGGGCGGGCCCGGCCATGCCGTGACCGAGGCGGGCCGCTACGTCCGGGACCACGGCGGCGCGAGCCAGATCCCGACCCTCGTCCGCGAGCGGGGACTCGTCCGCTCGCGGCATTCGCGGCACCCGATGCCGAAGGGCATGCAGTCGAAGCGCCGGCCGCGAGTGACCTACGTGCTCGAGAAGTTCGCGATCGCCGGCGGCGTGCTCTCGATCGTCCAGCTCGTCAATCGCCTCCAGCTGCTCGGCTGGGACGCCAAGATCGCGACCCATCACGACCACGACCAATCCCATCTCGACGCCTACATGCTCTACCACCATCCCTACGTCTTCCCGAGCCTCGAGTCGCTGATCGAAAACTTCCCGGAGAGCGACGTCGTCGTCGCCTCGCTCTGGTCGACGGCGGCGACGGTCGACCGCATCGTGAAGCGTCAGCCGAAGGCGCAGGCCTGGTACTTCATCCAGGACGACGAGCGGAACTTCTTCCACGAGGTCGATGCGGCGGGTCGCCAGCGCGTCGTCGACAGCTGGGGGCTCATTCCGAACCGGATCGTGAAGACGCATTGGCTCCGGGACCAGATCGCCGAATTCGGCCACGACGCCCACATCGTGCCCGTCGGCTTCGACCAGGACTCCTTCTACTGCCATTCGGACCCGGCGACGCGCCCCCTGCGGATCCTCGCGATGGTGCGGCCCCGGACGCCACGGCGCGGCTTCGAGCGGACCGTCCGCACGATGGCGAAGGTCAAGGCCGCCCGGCCCGACGTCGAGATCGCGCTCTTCGGCTGCCCGAACCTGCCGGACTACCGATTGCCCTTCGAGCACACGGATCTCGGCGAGGTCCCGAACGAGCGCCTGCGCGCGATCTACAACACGGCGTCCATCGTGCTCGATCTCTCGGACTACCAGGCCCTCGGCCGCATCGGCCTCGAGGGCATGGCCTGCGGCGCGGCGACCGTCCTGACGAAGTTCGGCGGGATCTCCGAGTACATCCGCGACGGCGTGAACACCCTCGCGATCGATCCCGACGACGAGGCGTCCGTCGTCGAAGCCGTCCTGCGGCTCGTGGACGATCCCGCCCTGCGAGCGCGCCTGGTCGCCGAGGGCATCCGCACCGTCGAGCGCTTCTCCTGCGACGTCGAGGCTCGGACGACCAGCCGGCTCTTCGCTGCCAGCCTCGGCTACGAGAACGGCCTCCCAGAGGCGTTCGCGCTCCGCGACGACGAGGTCTACGCCCCGGAAATGGCCATCGAGAATGCCGCGGCTCAGGTCGGGGCGACGGCGAGCGTTTCCGCCCGCGGCCGGCGCGCGGGCGGGCAGTGAGGGGAGGACGGGCATGACGCTCCTCGGTTCCATCAGCCAGAAGCTCGGGCAGCTGCTCGGCCGCCCGCGGCAGATCGGCGAGGAGGAGTTCAAGACCTTCCGCCGCGAGTCCTTCGATCCCGTCACGCGCAGCGGGGCCTGCTATGTCCCGATGCAGGGCTACGAGAGCACGGTCCACTACCAGGACAAGCAGAACCTCCACCACCTCGGCCGCTACGAATGGGCCGTCCGGGTGCTCGGGAAGCTCGAGACCCGGGATCGGGTGCTCGACTGCGCCTGCGGCGTCGGATACGGAAGCCGACGGCTCGCCGAGATCTTCGGTCGCGTCGACGCGGTCGACGTCTTCGAGGAAGCGATCGCGATGGCGCGCGAACGCTACGACCATGCGCGCGTCGCCTGGCATTGCCTCGATGCGGCGCGCCTGCGCGAGCTCTTCAAGGAGGAGAGCTTCGACGCGATCGTCAGCTTCCAGACGATCGAGTCGATCGCCGACGATCGGAAGTTCCTCGACGATTTGAAGGTGCTGCTCAAGCCCGGTGGACTACTGCTGATCGATACCCCGATCCGTAAGCAGCACGTCGATCATCCCGAGAACCACCACCACCGCCGCTACTACGGCCTCGACGAATGGCTCGGCCTGCTCGGAAGCCGCTTCGAGGTCGAGGTCTTCGACGCGCTCCCCGAGGCGGAATTCCTGCGCCACTGTCAGCTGCCGAGCCAGGGATCGATCGTGGTCTGCCGGAAGACCGGCTGAGCCCCGGATGATCGGCGGCATCGCATGAGCTCGATTTCCTCGCCCGACGAGCGGGCGGTGTCGGGGCGGACTCGTGTCTCGGCCCTGCTCTGGGTCGTGCTCGCCGCATCGATGTTCTGGTCACACCGCAGCGTCCTCGAAGTCTCGCTGGGGCCAGCACGCCCGGACGAGGCGCTCGACGCGGCGCTCTTCGATCCGGCGGTGACTTCGCCCCTGCTCGGGCTGGCGGTGTTCTTCGCCCTCCTGTTCATGCGGCGCCAGGCCGTCGCGCGAAACCTCTGGGCGCCCTGTGATCCGTGGATCGCGTGGAGCGGGCTCGCCGGCGGCGCGGCGCTGCTGCTCTGGAGCCGGGCCATCCGGGCGCCGGACCTCGAGCTGCCGGCCCTCGTGCTCGAGCTCCTCGGCGGGGCGGCGTGGCTCGGGGGGCGGGGGCTCGTCCGGGCGATCGGGGTCCCCGTGCTGGCGCTCGTCTGTGTGATCCCGTTGCCAGCGATCCTGCTCAACGAGCTCCTGTTCCCGCTCCAGCTCGGGACCGTCGCCTGGACCTCGACGCTGCTCTCGCTCTGCGGTCGGGCCCACGAGGTCGCGGGCGATCTGATCCTGACCCGGGGCATCGTCTTCCAGGTCATCGAGGGCTGCAGCGGGCTCAAGACGATCCTGAGTCTGATGCTCGCGGCCCTCGTCTATGCCGAGGGGGTCGGACGGCGCGGGCTCGAGAAGCTCTGGATCCTGGCGATCGCGCCCGTCGTGGGGTTCTTCGTGAACGGGCTGCGGGTTCTCGTGCTCGTGTTCCGGGAGGTCCCGGCGGATTCCGCGGAGCATCAGGCGTATGGGCTCCTTGCGATCGGCGTGGGGGTGGTCCTGATCGCGGCGATCGAGCTCGGGCTCTCGCGAACACTGTTTTGGAAGGAGCCGGGTGCGGGAGATGCCGGGGCGGGGGCGTCTGCGCGCGCGGGGCAACCGGCGGGCGCGCGCGGGGGGCGACGGCTCCTCGGCTGGGTGGCAGTCAGCCTCGTCCTGTCGGGCTGTGTCGCGCTCGCGCTTCCGGGGGCGCTGCCCGGGCGCAAGATCCGGCTCGCCAACATCGAGGCGCTTCCGCTCGAGCTCGCCGGGCGGACGGCCCGGGGCGTGCCGGTCGATGACGCCTTTCTGGGCAGCGTACGCTTCGCGCACCGCCTCCATCGGGCGTACGAGAAGCCGGGGGAGGCGGCGATCCGTGTGTTCGTCGGCAT
>JBIPOQ010000110.1:0-9240 GCA_044379055.1 Myxococcota bacterium | reverse complement strand
GCCTACGAGGTCGAGGACATCTATGCGACCTGTCAGGCCCTGATGGACAAGGGCGTGACGATCAACCGGCCTCCGCGCGACGGCCGCATGGCCTTCGTCCGGTCGCCCGACGCGATTTCGATCGAGCTGCTTCAGAAGGGGACGCCGCTCCCGCCCGCGGAGCCCTGGTCCTCGATGCCGAACATCGGCGAGTGGTAGTCGGCAGACCGGTCGGGTCTCGGGGAAACCCGGGAGCCGGCCCCCGGTCGATCCGCCCGCTCTGACCTCCGCAGTCGCCCTCGCGGTCTTCGCCGCCCTCGCGGCCGCCGGAAAATCTCACGCAGCGGACCTGCAACGCGCTCAAGCCGGGCTGGACCGGTTCCGATCCCGTTGCACATGAAGCGACGTGAACGAAGTGCGCCCATCTGGCTCTTTTCCTTCGTCGATCTGGCATTCCTGCTGCTGATCGCGTTCACCCAGTTGGCTCCCGATCCGGAGAAATCCGCCGTCGAGGTCGCGGAGCTCGAGCTGCCGCGGATCGAGCGGATCGAGTCGACCGCGGCGCCCGCCCAGGGCGGCCCGGTCTGGCAGCTCCGCATCCAGCCGCTCGCCGGCTCCGACGATCCGAAGGTTCGGCGCACCCCCTTCGAGCTGATCGAGCCCGCGAGCGCCGACCCGGGCTCGGACGTCGCTCCGACGACCCGAGCAATCGATGCCACCGAGCTCGCGGCCCGGCTCGCGGTCTTGCGCGAGCGCGCGCTGCCGCGACCGCTGCTCGCCCCCCATCGCGACGCCCGCAGCGAGGACCTGCTCGTCGCCGTGTCGCTTCTCGAAGGGGCCTGGCAGACCGGGCGCGGGGTCACGGTGCAACCGATGCCCGCGATCTCGGCCCCGGCCGCGCCGCCGACGGGTGCACGCGGAACCCGATGACACGCGATCCGATCCGTCGTCGCTTCGGGAAGGGGGCCGCGCGCCTTCGGGTCGGTCTGCCGGCCGAGGCCGAGCGGCTCTCCGCCCTCTCGCGCGTGCCGATCCGCTACGAGCGGCGACTGACGATCGTGCCTTTCGCGACGGCGGTGTTGATCGCCTGGCTGCTCGGGACGAGCCCGCTGCTCCGTCCGGCGCTCGCGCCGGATCCCGACGACGCGATCCAGGTCGTGCTCGAGACGCCGATCGCCCCGCTCGAAATCGAGCCGCCCGAGATCCCGGAGCGCGAGATTCGCCGCGAGACGCCGCGTCCGGCGCCGACTCCTCGGCCCTCGCCCTCGCTCGCCGATCGACGACCCGTGACCCCGCCGAGCAGTGCCCTCCGTCCCAGGGCCCCGGAGCCCGCGCCGGCACCCTTCGATCCCAGCGCCCTCGCGACGCGGGCCCCGAGCTTTTCGAGCGCCGAGATCCTGCCGAGCGCCGACCAGACGGGAACGGCCGCCGCACCGCTTCCCGACCCCCGACGCGTGCACTCGGGCGCCCCGGACACAATGCCCACCGGGCTCGCGACCGCCGCCCGTGCGCCGGTCGCGGCCAGCCACCTCTCCACTTCTCCCGGCGCATCGCCGGCGCTCGCGGGCCCCGCCCTCTCGCGCCGTCCCGGCCGGAATGGCCCCGCGACGGGCCCCTCGACCGGACTCGTCGCCGCGGCCCACGCGGGCGATCGCGACCGCGGCGAACGCCTCGCCGCCCTCGAACGCGACGCCCTCGCCGCTCGGAACCGATCCGCCGGCGGGCCGTCAGGACCTGCTCAAGAAACGCATCCTACTTGCCGTTCCGTTCCAGCAGGAATGTTCCCACCGCGACGGAAGCTACCGCTTCGTCGAGACCCGGAATCTGGGGGCCTTCCTGATGTGGTCGCGACCGAACCCGGGCCGAAGGGCCGGACAACCGAGAGATCGCGATGCCTGTGACGCCCTCGAGAGGGCGCTCGCATGCCTCGCCGATCGATCGAGCCAGGAGTCCTCGTCGAGATGATGCAGCAACCCTTCCCGCAGAGATCGCGCCCCGGGCGGCGCATGGCCCGAGGCCTCGTCTTCGCCCTCGCGACGACGTTCGTCTCGATGCTCGGCGTCCCGGCGAGCGCCGAGGAGGCCCGCTGGAGCGACTACCTCGACCATGCCTACGTCTACTCCGCGGCCGACGCGGACGACCTGCGCAGCCTGATCGCCCGGGCCGAGAACGGCGTCGGCACCCGTCTCGCCGAATACCACGCGGAGACCTGGGCCGCCGGCCGCAAGAACGCGAATCCGACGAGCGAGCTCGAGATCCGCCGCAAGGCGATCGCGGAGCTCGTCCTCTACCGGACCGGCGAGCTCCCGAACGGGCTCGAGCTCGCGGCGACGACGATCGAGGCCCTTGCCGATCGCCTCGACCGCCACGAGAATCGCTACTGGTTCCACACGATCCACGCCCATCAGGCCCTCGCCGCGGGCGACGCCTCGGCCTTCGTCGACGAGATCCTCGCGCTCTGGCTCGCGGTGATCACGCCGCTCGAGGTCCCCTTCGAGACCTACCGCACGCTCGCGCTGACCGAGAACGGCAACGCCGGGTTCGTCCGCACCCTGCCCCATCTCTACGAGAGCGTCGCACGCCTCATCCTCGTCCACTCCCAGAGCGAGGCCCTCGACGGCGACATCGACCCGCTCGCCGCGATCGTCCGCGTGCTCGCCGACGAGCGCGTCGGGGCCGATCCCGAGACGGTCCCCGTCGACGCCTCCTCGAAGTCCTTCCTCGACCACGTCGTCGCCCGGCTCGACGGACCCGAGAGCGACGGCGGGAGCCTCTCCTATACCCTCGCGCTCGTCTCCGCCGAGCGCGCTCATCAGCTGGCCCGCGCCCGCCTCGCCGAGGACGGCTTCAGCGACGCCTCGCGCGCCGCCGTCCGGGACTCCGTCGCCGCCTATCAGCGCGCGATGCGCCGGGCGAACACGCTGCAGGGCCAGGTCGCGATCTACTCCCGCGCGCTCCGGCAGCAGAGCGAGGTCTTCGCGACCGGCGAGCGGACGAAGAGCGCGATCGGGCTCGACATCCCCTTCAGCATCGACCGCGGCATCGAGCTCTACGAGGCGCTCCACGGCGCGCGAACCGGCGGCTGGGAGCGGCTCGGCTACCTCGATTCGGGCCGCGACGCCTACGTCGTGGCCATGCAGGGCCTCTGGAGCGAGATCCAGGACGCCACGTTCAATGCCTCGCGCTACTACATGTCGCTCGAGAACGAGGCCGGCAAGCTCGACGACGAGGCGATCGTCCACGCCATCAACCACTACGCCCGCTACCTGCACGCCTTCCAGCGCTTCGCCGGCGACGCGACGGGCGAGTCCCTGCCGGACTCGGCCTACTTCGGCGCCTATCAGGCGGCCCGCGGCATCGGCGACGGCGTGCTCTTCTTCTCCGCCGGCGATGCGTCGCCCGAGCAGATCGCGGAGGCGATCGCCCAGTACCAGACGGCCCTCGGCTACTTCCCCTTCGACCGCGCGCTCTGGGGCACCCTCGCGGTAGCCCTCCAGCGCTCCGGCCGCGAGGCGGACTTCCTGGCCGTCGCCCAGCCGATGGCGAATCGCGTCGTCCACTCCCGACATCTCGACCGTTGGATCGGCAATCGATCCGCGAAGGCCGACGTGCTCGAGAAGTTCCGACGCGCCTTCGCCAACGACCGCAGCCTCGTCTACTTCGGCTTCGCCGACGAGACGAAGATCGGGGCCCTCGAAGCCGAGTTCGCCCGCCTCGCCCAGGAGCGCGAGACGATCTCGCGCTCGATCGCGGCGACGCGCCAGGAGCGCGACGCGCTGAACCAGAGACGCCGCGAAGCCCATCGGCTCGCCGCCCAGACCTCGGGCGAGAACGAGCTGCCGGCGCCGCCGCGGGTCGCGGCGAACGGACGGTCGGCCGAGAGCTTCGCGATCGAGAAGCTCGCGAACGAGCTCGACCAGCTCGACTCCCGGAGCGAGCGCCTCGACATCCGCATCCAGGCGATCGAGGAGGCGCTGCCGATCTTCAAGGCGACCCTCGGCCAGGAGGGCCTGATCCGCGAGCTCGCGATGCAGCGGGACCATCCGCTCCACGCGCTGCTCCGCCGCCTCGCCGAGGAGGTCGGAGCGTCGAAGGTCGCCCCGGCGGCCCCCGCTGCTGAAGAGACCGAGACCGCGGCCGCACGCAACCTGAAGGAATGGATCGGAGGACAGGCACGATGAGCGCAAACCACCCGAGCACGACCGGATCCACGACCGGATCGCCGTCGACGAACCTCGCCCGCCCCCGATGGGCCGCCCGAACGGCCCGGCCGCTCGCGCTGTCGCTGCTCGCCGCATCCCTCGTCGCGGGCTCGGGCTGCTCGCTTTCGAAGGGCGAGTCGAGCGCCTACTTCGCGCGCTTCTCCGGGCGCGAGGCGGTCGAGAGCCAGCTGACCGGCGAAGCGCTCGCCCAGCAGAAGTACTCGATGCGCCGGCTTCGGCGCGACCTCGCGAGCTTCCGACTGACCCTCGAGCAGCTCCGGCGCCATGGCAAGGACGCGGGCATCGATCGCTTCGAGCTCTTCGTCCGGCCCTACCTCTTGACCCGGGTCGATCCGCTGGTCGACACGGACGATGCCCAGTTCCATCCGGAGCTGCGGCCCTTCCGCGCCGAGCTCCTGCTCTCGAAGGGCGTGCTGATGCACGAGCTCGACGATCGCCGGGCCGTTCGCCAGACGATCGATCGACTGGAGACGGACTTCGCGTCGATGACGAGCATGCTCGTCCTCTATCCGACCGGGGAAGCAGTCACCCTCGCGCAGGGCATCGCCCTCCTGCGCCAGCAGACGGGAGAGATCTGAAGATGGAATCGTCGTTCTTCTCGGGGCTCATGGATCTCAGCGGAGGCGCCGCCCAGGTCACGCTCGCGGTCTCGCTCCTCTCGCTGCTCGCGGTCTGGTGGCCGCTGATGCACGGCACCCTGCTCTGCTGGCGTGCCCGCGCCGCGACCCGCGTTCCCGTGGCGGGCCGCACCGACGACGCCGTCGTCGGCGGCCGCATCGCCAGCCTGATTGCCGAGGTTCGTCAGTCGACGGCGTCGGCCGCGGCCGCCGAGCCCGACGCCTTCGTCCGCGACGCAGCCAAGCAGCTGGTCGTCGAAGAGTACGAGTCGAGCTTCGCCGAGCCCATCTCGATGTACTCGAACCTGCTCCCGCCGATCGGCTTCATCGGCACCGTCTGCGGCCTCGCCCTGCTGCTCTACTCGATGCACAGCTCCGATGCGATGCTGCAGCTCGGCGGCCTCGCGATGGCGCTGTCGTCGACGATCTTCGCCCTGATCGGCTACGCGCTCCTCGAGAGCGTGAAGATCCACCTCTACGGTCGCCTCGCCCGCTCGATCGACGCGGGCCTGCGCCTCGAGGCCTAGCGTCTCGAGACCTCGATCGCCTCGGTCCCGGCCGGCAGCGAGACGAAGCTGCCGTCCCGGCCGAGGGTGACGCCGCCGTCGTAGGCGTCCGACACGCCTTCGAGGAAGACGACGTCGAGGCCGGGCACCGGAAGCGGCGGGACGACGTGGTAGTAGAGGAGATGCCGGGCACCGGCGGCCTCCGCGACCTGCGCTGCCTCGACGGGGCTCGTGTGGTAGTCGGGGATGTCGGCCGTGATCTTCGCGAGGTTCGTGCGACCGGCGGCGGTCGCCGCTGCGTTCATGCGGGCGACGAGCTCGGGCGAGAGCGCTTCGTGGACCAGGAGATCGACGTCCCGGGCCCGGGCTTCGAGGTTGGCGGACTTCGCGGTGTCGCCGCTCACGACGACGGAGCGGCCGCGATAGTCGAACCGATAACCGACTGCCGGCTCGACCGGATCGTGATCGACGACGAAGGCGCGGACCTCGAGACCCGCGGCCGTGAACACGACCGGCGCCTCGCCGACCGGCGGCACCGCGAAGGGCACGGCGACGGTGCCCGCGCCGGAGGGGGGAACGGTCGCCGCGCCGTGGTGGGCGACGCGGTAGCCGAAGTCCTGGCGGTAGGCGGCATTGAATCCCGCGACGACCTCTTCGACGCCGGTCGGTCCGTGGACCGGGAGCGGCGACGCGTGGCTCCCGCCGGTCCAGCGCAGCATCGCGAGCTCGCCGAAGCCGTCGATGTGGTCGGAATGGAAGTGCGTCAGGAAGAGCGCCGTCGCACGCCCCGGGACGAAGCCGAGGCGCTGCAGATTGCGCGCCCCGCCCGCCCCCGCATCGACGACGACCATCGTCTCGCCGGCGACGACGGCGACGCAGGGGCCCGAGCGCACGGGATCCGGCAAAGGGCCGCCGGCCCCGCAGAGCAGCACGTGGAGGCCGTCGGGTAGCTCGCGGATCGGATCGGCGGACATCGTCCGCGCGAGACCGCGCTCCATCACGCGCCGCGCGATCGGCGCCCGGCAGCTCCAGATTCCCGCGAGCAGGACGGCACCGAAAAGCACGACTCCGATCCGCTTCGACATCCCGAGCCCTCCTTCGGGTCGCGCGGCCTGCGCCGACGACGATCCGGCCTCGATCCGATTCGGGTCCGACGTCGGCGACGTCGACCGCCTCTCAGAGCCTCTCGTCGATCCGCTCGAAGGCGAAGCCCTTCAGGTACTCGGTCTCCGGGATCGCGGGGAGCACCGGATGGTCCGGCGACTGCGAATAGCTCGCGACCCGCCGCAGCAGGACCCGGGCATCGACGGCCGCCGCCTGGATCACGTCTTGGAAGGCCTTCGTGTCGACGTGATGCGAGCAGCAGAAGGTCGCGAGGACGCCCCCCGGCGCGAGCAGGCGGAGCGCCCGAAGATGGATCTCCTTGTAGCCGCGCAGGGCGTCGGGGACCGAGCTCCGACTGCGCGTGAACGACGGCGGATCGAGCACGATCAGATCGTAGGCCCCCGCCTCCTCCCGGCCCCGTGGCCCGTCCTGCTTGCTGCGCGCCTTCAGCCAGTCGAA
The DNA here is from genome assembly GCA_044379055.1 of Myxococcota bacterium. Taxonomy (GTDB): domain Bacteria; phylum Myxococcota_A; class UBA9160; order UBA9160; family UBA4427; genus UBA4427. The sequence goes on along the minus strand of JBIPOQ010000110.1, from coordinate 2,352 downwards.
GACGTTCGCGACCCGCGCCTCGCAACGGGCTGCGAGACCGTTCGCCTGGGCGTTGCGGAGCGACGCGGCGACGGCGTCCTCGCTCTGGTCGAGCATCTCGACCCGGCGCGCGCCGGCCCGGGCGGCGTGGAGCCCGAAGCCGCCGAGGAAGCTGAAGCAGTCGAGGACCCGGGCCTCCTTCGCGAAGCCGGCGACCGCCTGATAGTTCACCTGCTGATCGAGGTAGAGCCCCGTCTTGTGGCCCGCCTCGAGATCGACCTCGAAGCGCAGACCGTTCAAGCGGACCTCGAGCCGCCGGGCGGCCGGATCGATGCCGGCGAATGGGGCCCCCTCGCCTGCCCCGCCCCCGGCGAGCGAGCCCGCGAGCAGTCCATGGGCGGTCGGCAGGCCCTCGAAGCGCCGCGACGCCCCGTCGCTACGTTCGAGGATCGCGCGGGGCGAGAAGACCTTCTCGAGGGCCGCGACGATCTCGGCCTTGCGTTGATCGAGGCCGAGCGACGCGATCTGGAGCACGAGCACGTCCTCGTACCGATCGACGATCAGCCCGGAGACGAGGTCGCTCTCCGAGTTGAGGACCCGATACGAGCTCGCCGCGGGCAGGAGTCGCTCGCGGAGCGCGAGGGCGGCGCGGATCCGACGCTCGAAGAACGCGGCATCGATCGCGACGGGCTCACGGGCGAGGATCCGCGCCCGGATCCGCGACTTCGCGTTGTAGGGGCCGACGCCGAGCAGGCGGTGGGCGGCATCCTCGACCCGGACGATCGCCCCGTCCTCGATCGACGGGGACTCGGACTCGACCGCCCCGTCGAAGACCCAGGGATGACCCGCAGCGACCCGGCGGGCGTCGCGGGCGCGAAGGGTCAGGGTCGGAAGCGGCTTTTCGGCGGGGGAAGACATGGGCGCGCAGCGTAGCAGTCGAGCGGAGCCTCTCCCCGCGCTACAAGACCGGCCATGCGCATCAACAAGTTCATCTCCGGAACGGGTGTCTGCTCCCGGCGCGAGGCCGATGCCTGGATCGAGGCGGGGCGCGTCGCGATCAACGGGACCCGGGCGACGCTCGGGAGCAAGGTCGCGCCGGGCGACTCGGTCACCGTCGACGGCGAGCCCGTCGGCCCCCGCAAGCCCGTCGTCTACATCGCGCTCCACAAGCCCGTCGGCGTCACCTGCACGACCGAGCGCCAGGTCGAGGGCAACATCGTCGACTACATCGAGCATCCCGAGCGCATCTTCCCGATCGGCCGCCTCGACAAGGCCTCCGAGGGCCTGATCCTGCTGACCAACGACGGCGACATCGTGAACGCGATCCTGCGGGCCGAGCACGCCCACGAGAAGGAATACGTCGTCACGGTCGACGAGCCGGTGACGCCGGAGTTCCTCGAGCAGATGCAGCAAGGGGTCGAGATCCTCGGGACGCGGACGCGCCCCTGCGTGGCGACGCGCGTCTCGCGCAACGTCTTCCGCATCGTGCTGACCCAGGGGCTCAATCGCCAGATCCGGCGCATGTGCGAGGCGCTCGGCTACCGGGTGACGCGGCTCCGTCGCGTCCGCATCATGCACATCACGCTCGACGACCTCGAGCTCGGCGAATGGCGCGACCTCACGGACGCAGAGGTCGCAGAGCTCCACGAGCGCTGTCGCGCGAGCGGGGGCCAGGACGACGCGACGAGCGACCTCTCGCCGGTCGAGGCCGACGACTGATCCGCGCGGCGCTCGCTAGGGACGGGCCTCGCCGCGGATCTCGGCCAGGCGCGCGGCGGGGATCGGGAAGTGGGAGATCTCGGTCGGCTCGGCGAGGCCGGCGAGCAGGCTCCGAAGCGCCGACGCCGACTGCCGGATCGCCGCGAGATCGAGACTCGGCGCGACGTCGTGGAAGCCCGCCTCGAGGACGAGCTCGCCCGCGCGGCGGGTCAGCTGGTCGATGCCCCACTCGTCGACGCTCGCCGCCTGCGACGCGTCGATCTGGGTCTCCTTCTCGTTGGTCGCCGGCGCGTGGTAGTGCGGGCGCTGGCGGAAGAGATCGAAGCGGAGCAGCTCGCGATCGTCGCCCGGCCCGGCGCTGTGGACGTAGAGCGTGATCCCGCCGTCGATCACGTCGACCTCGCGGCGACAGGCGACGAAGCGCAGACCGCCGACCGCGAGCTGGGCGTCGGCGCCCTTGCGGATCTCGAGGCTGGCCATGGGCTCGGAAGAAGCGGCGGCTTGGTTCATCGGGGACCTCTTCTGGAACGGATTCCGGAACGGATCGGACGCCGACCTCGGCCGCGGTCCGAGCCCCGATGCTACGCGATCGGAGCCCGGGACTGCACCCCTTCCCCGCGCGCCGTGGCGCCCTCGAGCGCCCCCGAGACGTCG
>JBIPOQ010000628.1:0-2515 GCA_044379055.1 Myxococcota bacterium | reverse complement strand
GACGATGCTTCTCAAGGACATCGCCAACGCCATCGCCGAGGCGCATCCCGAGGTCTACCTGATCGTGCTGCTGATCGACGAGCGGCCCGAGGAAGTGACCGACATGCAGCGGACGGTGAAGGCCGAGGTCATCTCCTCGACCTTCGACGAGCCCGCGACGCGCCACGTCCAGGTCGCCGACATGGTGATCGCCAAGGCGAAGCGCCTCGTCGAGCACGGCCGCGACGTGGTCATCCTGCTCGACTCGATCACGCGTCTCGCCCGCGCCCACAACACGGTCGTGCCCCACTCGGGCAAGATCCTGTCGGGCGGCGTCGATTCGAACGCGCTCCACAAGCCGAAGCGCTTCTTCGGCGCGGCGCGCAACGTCGAAGAGGGCGGCAGCCTGACGATCGTCGGGACCGCGCTGATCGACACCGGCTCGCGCATGGACGAGGTCATCTTCGAGGAGTTCAAGGGCACCGGCAACTGCGAGATCGTGCTCGACCGCAAGCTCGCCGATCGGCGCACCTATCCGGCGATCGACATCAATCGCTCGGCGACGCGCCGTGAGGAGCTCCTCATGGACGAGAACACGCTCAACCGGATGTACATCCTGCGCAAGGTGCTCTCGCCGCTCTCGCCGGTCGACTCGATGGAGTTCCTGATGGGGAAGATCGAGAAGACGTCGACGAACGCCGAGTTCCTCGAGTCGATGAACTCCTGAGCGAAGGGGATTCGAGCGTCCCGTGGCCGATTTCCTCGAGCGGATCGCCGAAGCCGAAGCGCGTTCGCGCGAGATCGAGACCCAGCTCTCGGATCCGCAGACCGCCCGGCAACAGGGCGCGATCGAGAAGCTCGGTCGCCGTCTCGGCTCGCTGCGGCCGCTGATCGAGGCGGGCGGACGCTACAAGAGCGCCGTCGCCGAGCTCGCCGACTCGAAGCGCATGCTCGAGGACGACGATCCGGAGATGGTCGACCTCGCGCGCTCGGAGATCGCGCGCCTCGACGAGGCGATCGCGAAGCTCGAGCTCGAGCTGCGGATCCTGCTGACGCCGAAGGATCCCAACGACGAGAAGAACGCGATCTTCGAGATCCGCGCCGGCACCGGCGGCGACGAGGCCGCCCTCTTCGCCGCCGAGCTGTTCCGCATGTACTCGCGGTATGCGGAAGGCCGGCGCTGGAAGGTCGAGACGCTCTCCTACTCCGAGACCGACGGCGGCGGCCTCAAGGAGGTCATCGCCAAGTTCGAGGGGCAGGACGTCTTCAGCCGCCTCAAATACGAGAAGGGCGTCCACCGCGTCCAGCGCGTGCCTGCGACCGAGAGCCAGGGCCGCATCCACACCTCGACGGTGACGGTGGCCGTCATGCCGGAGGCCGAGGAGGTCGACGTCGAGATCCGCAACGAGGATCTCCGCATCGACGTGATGCGCGCCGGCGGCCCGGGCGGGCAGAGCGTCAACACGACGGACTCGGCGGTGCGCATCACGCATTTTCCGTCGGGTCTCGTGGTGCAGTGCCAGGACGAGAAGTCGCAGCACAAGAACAAGGCGAAGGCGATGACGGTCCTGCGCACCCGCCTGCTCGCCCTCGAGCAGGAGCGTGTGGACAGTGAGCGCGCGAAGGAGCGCCGCTCCCAGGTCGGCACCGGCGAGCGCAGCGAGAAGATCCGGACCTACAACTTCCCGCAGAGCCGCGTGACCGACCACCGCGCCGGAGTGACCCTCCACAAGCTCGACGCCGTGATGTCCGGCGACCTCGACGAGCTGCTCGACGCCGTCCACGCGCAGATCGCGGCCGCCCGCGAGAGCGGCACCGAGATCGCCCGCCAGGACGACGACGAGTGAGCGGCGAGCCCCGGCCGGCGACTGCCGATCGCGACCGGACCTGGACCGTGCTCGAGCTGCTGCGCTGGACGACGGACTACTTCAAGCGCGCAGGCATCGACTCGGCTCGACTCGATGCCGAGCTGCTGCTCGCCCACGCGCTCGACTGCCCGCGACTGCGCCTCTACGTCGACTACGAAAAGCCCGTGCTCCCCGCCGAGCGCGACCGCTTCCGGGCCCTCGTCCGCAGCCGCGCCGTCGAGCGGGTCCCGGTCTCGATCCTGCTCGGCGAGCGCGAGTTCTGGTCCCTCTCGTTCAAGGTCTCCCGGGAGGTCCTGACCCCGCGCCCCGACACCGAGACCCTCGTCGAGGCCGCGCTGTCGAAGCTGAAAGGCCCCGGCGCGACGGTCTTCGAGTCCGGGCGACCCGTCCGGATCCTCGATCTAGGGACCGGATCGGGGGCGATCGCCCTCGCGCTCGCCTCGGAGCTCCCCGACGCCGATCTGACCGCCACGGATCTTTCGCAGGCGGCTCTTCAGATTGCAGCGGAAAATGCCGATCGCCTGCAGCAGAAAGAGAGAGTTCGTTTCCTGCACGGCGATCTCTTCGAGCCCGTCGCGGGCGAGCGCTTCGACCTCGTGGTGTCGAATCCGCCGTACGTCGCGAGGCGGGACGAAGGGAAGCTTCCGCCCGAGCTGGCACACGAGCCC
>JBIPOQ010000627.1:0-2519 GCA_044379055.1 Myxococcota bacterium | reverse complement strand
ATCGAGTGGCTGCCGGCGAACGTCCCGGACGATCCCTCGACCGCGATCGTCCACGGCGACTACGGCCTCAACAACATGATCGTCCACCCGAGCGAGCCGCGGATCGTCGCGATCCTCGACTGGGAGCTCTCGACCCTCGGCCACCCGCTCGCGGACCTGACCTATCACCTGGCGGGCCGACTCTCGCCCGGCGGCCAGTTCGAAGGACTGGACGATGCGCGCCTCGCCGCGATGGGCATCCCGACCCGGGACGAATACGTCCGCGCCTACTGCGAACGCACGGGCCGGAGCGGCGGCATCCCGCAGCTCGACTTCTACCTCGCCTTCCACCTCTTCCGAACCGCCGGGATCATGTTCGGAATCGCAGGTCGGGCGAAGGCGGGAACAGCCGCCGGTGGCGAGGCCAGCGAGCTCGGCAAGCTCGCACTTCCCCTCGCCGACCGGGCCCTCGAGCTCGCGAGAAGCCTCGGGGCTTGAGGGCTCAGCCGCCGCTCGCCCGTCGCGCCTGCTTTACTTGTCGAGATAGTCGGTCCACTCCGTGATTTTCCCGTCCTTCACGAGAAAGACGCCGACGACCGGGAAGACCTGATCGGGCTTGCCCTCGGTCTTGAGCGTGTCGATGCGCTTGTTCATGACGATGGGGCCATGGACCGTGGTCTCGAGCGTCTCGACCGTGAGCGTCACGCCGGGCGACATGAAGCCCTTGAAGGCCGCGGCGATCGCCTCCTGACCGATGATCGGGGGCTGGTCCTCGATCATCCGGACGGACGCCTGTGGCGCGAGGTAGCCGACGGCCCGATCCGGATCGTCCCAGGCGGCGATGAAGGCGTCGACGACCTGGACGTTCGCCTGCTCGGCGGCGCTCGGCGCCGCATCGGGCGAGGTCGCGCACGCGACCAGGCCGGACGCGAGGAAGGAGAGCGCCAAGAGGAAGGAGGCGCCGGCCCCTGTACGGCGCCGGCTCGTCGTCATCGGATGCATGTTCGATTCTCCCCTGGATCGGAATGTTTCGAGTCGCTCCGCTCGACTCTAGCCAGCACCTCGCGCGAAAGACCACCCGGAGCGCACAGGATTCTCGCCGCCATGGACGACGGTCGAAGTCTTGAATTCGCAGCCTGGCCGCGAGAAGATCGGCCGGAAGCCTGCGGCGATTCCCGGCGATCGCCTGGCACGAAGGAAGCGATGCGTTCCATCCTCGGCTACACCGACCGCCTCGCCGTCCGCGCGGGCGATCCGATCGGCTTCCATGTCTCGACCCGGGCGGGCGAGCTCGCTTACGAGGCCGACGTCGTCCGGCTCGGGAGCTGCGTCGATCGACCCCTCGGCCCCGGCATCGAAGAGCATCCGGTCCCGGGCGCACCGATCCACCACGGCGTCGCGTTCCCCGAACGCATCGATCGCGGCTCGCGGGCAACCGTGTCCGCGACCGCCGCGCTCGACGGGATCGCGAGCTTTACCGCGCAGATCGAGATCTGGCCGACGACGCCGGGGACCCGGGAGCAGGCGTTGCTCGGGACCTGGGACGCCACCTCGCGAGCAGGCTTCGCCCTCTTCCTCGCGGCGGACGGAAGCGCGGCCGTCCGACTCGGCGATGGCCGGGGAGACGAGGTCGAACATGCGACCGGCATTCCCCTGCGCCCGCGAGAGTGGGTGCGGATCACCGCCGTCTTCGACGCAAAAGCCGGAACGCTCCGCCTGCTGCAGGAGCCTTTCCCCGTCGGCCCGGGCGCCCGCGCCGTCGCGCATCGCGTCGACGATCGCGTCGGACTCCGACCGATCGCGCACGGCCTCTCGCCGCGACCGCTCGTCTTCGCTGCCTGGCGCGATGGCGACGACGCGCGCGGTCCACGCCATGCCGCCCACTACGACGGGAAGCTCGAGGCCCCGCGGCTCGCCCGCGAGCCTCTCGACGATCGCGCGCTCGAAGCCATCGCAACCGCCCCGCCCGAGCAGTCCGTCCTCGCCCGTCTCGTCGGTGCCTGGGATCTCGGACGCGAGCCGGCCAGCAGGCGGATCGTCGATCTCTCCCCGAACGCGCTCCACGGCGTGCTCGAGAACCTTCCGCTCCGTGCCGTCACCGGTCGCCGCTGGGACGCCCTTGTCCACGATTTCCGCGAGGCCTCCGATCGCCACGCAGCGATCCACTTCCATGCCGACGATCTCTACGACGCGGGCTGGCCGCGTACCTTCGAGCTCACTGTCCCACGCGACTGGCGGAGCGGGCTCTACGCCGTGCGACTGCGCGTCGGGGGAGAGACGGTGGACCACGTGCCTTTCCTCGTCACGCCGCCGCGTGGCGAATCGCGCGCGCGTCTCGCCTGGCTCGCGCCGACCGCGACCTACCTCGCCTACGCGAATCTCCTCCCGCCCCACACCTACGCCGCCGTCCTCGCCGGCCGCGGCGGCGTGCTCGACGCCGAGCTCCTCGCCAGCGAGCAGGACTTCGGCGGCGGCGGCTACCACAGTCATTCCGACGGCAGCGGCATCCACCACTCATCGCATCTCCGGCCGCTCCTGAG
>JBIPOQ010000109.1:0-9272 GCA_044379055.1 Myxococcota bacterium | reverse complement strand
AGCGGCGAGGGGCGTTCCTTCCCCCAGCGGTCGGGCGCTCAGCGAATGACGAAGCGGGCCGGGCGGGCGAAGGCCTGCGGGCGCTCGCCCGCGCGTGTGGCGGGGCGACGCGCGAGGGCGCCGCGGCCCTCGAGCCAATCGATCAGCGCCCGGATCGAATCGTCCGTCGCCCGCAGACAACCGAGGGTCACGGGCTTGCCGACCGTGAGCCAGCTCGCGCCGCCGTGGAGGGCGTACTCCCCGGAGATCGGGATCTTCGCGATGCCGAGCGGACCGTCGGGGCTCGGCGGCACGCGCTGCGCCCCCATCGAGCGCGCCGTGCGACCCGGATTCCAGGCGGGGTCGTGTACGACCTGCCAGATGCGGTACTCGCCGTGGGGCGAGGGATGCGCGGGCGATCCGATCGCGACGGGAACGTCGGGCCCCGCCTCGCCGGAGGCGAGGTCGACGACGTGGACACGGTAGGTCTCGCGATCGAGCTCGAAGCGGATGCCGGGATCCCGCCGCCCGCTCGCGTCGCCCGCTCGGGCCGATGCGGGATCGGACGGCAGCAGGCCGAAAACCGTCGCGAGCACCGCCGCCACGCAGGCGCGCACGGCCCCGGCGAAGAGGCTTCTCGGAGCGGATCGGGAGACGAAATCGACCATTGCGTACCTGTCGTTTCGCGCAGGCCGTCGTGGCAAGAACGACGCACAGGAGTCTGCGGTCCTCCACGAATTGCGTCGAGCCTGCGCCCCCGCGGAAGGCCTCACATGAATTTCTGGGGCACCGCGCAGATCGCCGCGTAGACGCCGAAGGCGAGCCCACCGACCGCCGCCACCGCAGGCGGCGCCTCGGGAAAGATCAGGATCGCGAGGAAAGGGCCGCCCACGAGGAAGGCCGCGAGCACCGCGTACCCGAAAGGATGGGTCCGCACCTCCTTCAGGACGCCCGCCTTCAGCTTCTGCCAGTCCGCCATCTCGCCTTCCTCCACGCGTGCACGGGGGCGCGGCGCACGGGCCGCAGCGCCGGACGACGAGCCGCTCGAACGCGCACCCGCAAGGTAGGGGCCGACGCCCGCGCCGGCGATGCAGCGGCCGGTTGCTCGGGGATCGCCGGGCTGCCGCCCCGCCCGTCGTCGGACGCGCTTCAGCCCCCCGCGGCGCCCGACTCGACGGCGACGATGGCGTCCGCGATCCGGGTGGCGAGCTCGCCGAGCACCGCCTCGTGGGCGCGCACGCGCGCCTCGGGGGAAGCGCCGATCCCGCTCCGGCGTTCTTCGAAGGTGAACAGGCGCGCGGGGGGACCGTCGACGGGCTCGGTGCCCCGGCCGGCGGGACCGATCAGGGCCCAGCGGATCAGGACCCGCATCGTGCCGTCGGCCTCGACGATGAGATCGTCGACGTGGAGCCGGACGCTGTACTCGATCGGAAACGGCGCCTTCGAGGGGTGGGAGACGACCTGGTTCGAGCCGAGTCGCTTCGCGACGCCGAGCGTCACGGCGCGCAGGAAGTTCTGCTCGAAGGAGCCGAGCCAGCGGGCGCTCGACGCGAGCTCGACCTCGCCGTCGGCCGCGAGTCGCGCGAGCTCCGGACGATCGAGGTAGGCGGGCAGCCGGACCGGACCCACGAGGACCGACACGGTGGGCGCGCCAACCTCCGCCGGAGCGACGTCTTCGACGCCGAGCATGAAATGCCGGACCTCGGGACTGCGGCCGAGACAGGCCGACCCGACGACGAGCAGGCCGAGCAGGCCGAACAGCCGGAACGACCGGCGGCGCAGGCCCGCGAGCGGGCGATTTCGCCTTCGAGGATCCATGACTAATCGCGCCTCCCACGCAGCAGCTCTTCGGGATGGGACTCGAGTCGCTCGGACAGGAGTCGGATCGATCGCGCCGCCTCGGCGAGATCCGAGACGAGGCGCTCGAGCTCCCCGGCGAGGGCCGAATCCGGGGCGATCAGGCCGTCCGCGGAGTCGAGCGTCGACTCGAGCTTGTCGAGCGAGGACGTGATGCCCGGCAGGACGTCGCGATTCGCGGTGCCCGCGAGGGCCTGGAATTCGACGAGGACCTCGGAGAGGCGCGCGAGGCTCTGGTCGAGATTCTCGCCGATCGATTCGATCGGGACGCGATCGACCTTCTCGACGATGCGCGCCACGCGCTCGGTGATCGCGTCGAAGCCGCCGCTCGCCGTCGGGAGCACGGGATAGGGCTTCGAGTCCCGGATCCGGGCCGGCGCCGCGCGGTCGAGGAAGTCGAAGCCGACCGAGCGTTGCCCCGTCAGCAGATTGTTCGTCGCGAGCCGGGCGCGCAGGCCGCGCTCGACCTGCTTGCCGAGATAGGCGAGCTCGTCCTCACCCTTCGCGAGGCCGAGCCGCGCCGTCTCGATCTCGATCACGACCGGGATCCGGATCTCGCCCGACTTCGGGTCGAGGGCGAGATCGACGTCCTGGACCTCGCCGATCGGAATGCCCCGGAACTCGACGGGCGAGCCCGCCGAGAGCCCGGCGACCGACTCGTCGAAGTAGAGGAGGTACTTCGAGCGCCCCTTCGAGCGCCGCTTCTTGGTCGCCTGCTTGTTCGGATAGAGCTCGAAGACCATGTCGTCCGGGACCTCGCCCGCGACCTTCACGGTCGCGGGCGTCTCGAAGGCGATGCCACCGAGCACGAGGGAGGCGAGCGAGGGCGTGTCGATCTCGAGCCCGTCGGCGCGGATCGTCGCGTCGAGACCCGATGCGTTCCAGAAACGCGTCGTCGAGCGGACGCGGGCGTCGTGGGGCGCCTCGACGAAGACCTGCACGTCGACCGCATCCCCCGATGGCGCCAGCTCGTAGCCCGCGACCCGGCCGACCTGGAGCCAGCGGTAGTAGACGGGCGAGCCGACCTCGACGCTGCCGAGCTCCTCGGCGCGCAGCTGGTAGTACGTCCCGGGCTTGTCGGACGTCACGACCGGCGGCTTCTCGAGGCCGTCGAACTCCCGGGCGTCCGTGCCCTTGTTGGAGGGATCGACGGCGATGTAGGCGCCGGAGAAGACGGTCTCGAGGCCGGTGACCCCGCCCGCCGAGACCTGGGCGCGGACGACCCAGAAGCGCGTCTCGTCCGTCAGGTACTCGGCGAGATCGTTGACGACGCTCGCCGTCACGACGACGCCCGAGAGATCGTCGTCGAGGCCGACCGCTTCGACCTGCCCGACCTTCACGTCCTTGTACTTGAGCACGGTACGCCCCGCTTCGAGCCCCTCGGCGCGTTCGAAGTGGATCGTGATCGTCGGCCCCGTCTGGGTCCAGGCCCAGTAGGCGAGGTAGAGCCCGACGAAGGCCGCGACCATCGGGATCAGCCAGACGATCGACGGCAGCGCGCGGGCGCGCACGAGTGCCTCCGGCATCATGGCGTTCTCGACGACGGTGACCCCGCCGCGCCGGTCCATCCGACCGTCGTTGCGGCGTTCGCGCCCGCCGTCGTCCGCCCCGCCGTCACCGGACCCGGGTTGCTCGTCCATCTTCCTCCTCGAAGGCGTCCCAGATGAGTCGCGGATCGAAGCTCTCCGCGGCGAGAATCGTCAAGACGACGACCGCCGCGAAGAAGATCGCTCCGAACCGGACCTCGACGTTCGCGAGCGTCCCGAGATGGACGAGCGCGACCAGGATCGTCACGACGTAGACGTCGACCATCGACCAGCGGCCGACGAGCTCGATGATGCGATAGGTCGCGGTCCGATCCCGCGGCCGCCAGCGGCTCCGCCGCCGCACGGACGCCACGAGTCCCCCGAGACTCACGATCTTCGCGACCGGGACCACGACGCTCGCGATCAGCACGATCGTCCCGAGCGGCCACATCCCGTTCTCGTAGAGGTAGACGACGCCCGTCACGATCGTGTCCTCCTGGGCCCGGCCCAGCGAGGTCGATCGCATGATCGGGTACAGGTTCGCCGGGAAATAGCAGAGGACGGCGGCGATCAGGTAGGCGGTCGTGCGCGTCAGGCTCTCGGGCTTTCGGCGATGCACCGTCGCGCCGCAGCGGGGGCAGCCGAGCGTCGCGTCCGGCGAATCCGCCGGCGCCTTCATGACGAGCCGGCAGACGGGACACTGGGCATGCGGACCGTCGAGGAGGGGCGACTGCCGCATCACGTCTCGCCCGCGATCCGCCGCCAGACGAGCTCCGAATCGAGGAAATTCGACGCGGCGGCCAGGATCGGGATCAGGAGCGCGAAGGCGTAGAGCGCGATGCCGGGCACGATCTCGGCGAGATCGGCGAGCTTGACCCCCGCGACGAGAATCCCGATCAGGAAGACCTCCATCATGCTCCAGGGCCGGAACTGCTCGACCCAGCGGAACGCGATCGCCATGCCCGGGACGCGAAAACCGAGGTAGACGGGCCCGAGCACGTAGAGCAGGAGCCCGATCTCGCAGGCCGGCGACGCGATCGTCGTCAGGAAGACGAGGGCCGCGACGGCGTTCTCGCCCTGATCGATCAGCGCGCGGGTGCCGGAGCCGAGGGTCGTCTGGGTCGTCTGCCCCTGCATCTGGAAGGCGAGGAACGGATAGAGATTGGCCACCGCGAACAGGATCGCCGCCGCGACGACGAGGGCGAAGCAGATCTCGATCGTGCGGGAATGACGCCGGAACAAGAGCCCCCCGCACCGGTCACAGTAGGCCGCTCCCCCGTCCGGGACGAAAGGCTCGACCACCACGGCATCGCACTCGCGACAACCGATGATTCTCAACGATCGCTCCTCGATCGACCCGGGGCGGGTCTGCAACAGCGCGCCCGCGATCGTATCGCCGAAGCCCTCCCGGCGCAGGCCGCGATCACGCCTCGCGCGACCGCGACGCGAGATGACGCGCGATGCGCTCGTCCTTGATCGCCCAGCGCGCGTCGAGCCAGCGCGCCCGCTCTTCGCGCGCCGCGGGAATCTCGCCGGGGGCGATCCGCTCCGCCTCGAGCCCGAGTCTCAGCGATCCGCCGGCGAGGAACTCCCAGAACGAGATCGTCCGCGCTCCGTCGCCGTAGACGAGCGTGCAATCGACGACACCGGCGAGCGCATCGCCGAGCCCGTCGCAGAGCGCCCCGAACCCGCCGACCCGGGGCGGCAGGAGATGGCGATGGGGCGACGCGGCGCTCGCCCGACGAGCAGCGGTGGCGCGGGTGCCCTCGGCGAAGCAGACGAGGGCCACCGGAGCCTCCCGTGCGCTGCGACACGCCTCGCGCAGGGCCGCGAAGTCGAGCCGCTTGCGTTCCTCCTCCGACTGCCCGCGGCGGCTCGTTCGCCGCAGCAACGGAAACTCGAAGGCCCAGAGGATCAGGCCGACGATCGGGAGCGCGAGCAGCTCGCGCTTGGTCAGGAACTTCACGACCAGGCCGTGGGACACGAGCAGGCTCTGGATCAGGAAGATGTCGGCCCAGGAGCAGTGGTTCGAGACGACGAGCCAGCTCCGGCGCGGGTCGAGGTCGAGGGCCGGGCAGGTCCAGCGCAGACCCATGACGCGCCGGAGCCAGAAATCGTCGATTCGCACGGCGGCGCGGTAGATCGCGTCGAGGGCGCGGTGTGCCGTGGGCGCGAGGGGCGGTACGACGAGGCGCAGCAGGCTCGTCGGCAGCGCGATCGCGATCCAGAAGGCGAGATTCAGCGTGATCACCGCGAGGGAGGTCGCGCTCTTCAGATGATCCCAGGGCTTCACGCGGGCTCGGCCGCCGGGCCCGCCGACGGCGCGGACTTCGGCACGACGCCGAGCCGATCGATCTCCCGCGCGGCGGCGCGCAGGGCGTCGCGGTCGTCGGGATGGGCGATCTCGGCGAGGGCCCGGGCGCGCTCGCCGACCGTGCGACCGAAGAGCTCGGCGGCGCCGAACTCGCTGACGACGACGTCGACCTGATGGCGCGGGCTCGTCACGATCGATCCGGCGTCGAGGCGCGGGACGATGCGGGAGCGTCGCGCGCCGTCCGCGAGATAGGTCGCGGGCAGGCAGACGAGCGAGCGGCCGTCGGGGCTCGCGCCGATCCCGGCGAGGAAGTCTTCGTGGCCGCCGATTCCGGAGAACTGCCGGCCGCCGAGGGTATCGGCCATGACCTGGCCGAAGAGATCGACGCCGAGGGCACCGTTGATCGAGACCATCCGGTGGTTCTTCGCGATCACGGCCGGATCGTTGACGACCGCGACGGGTAGGAAACGCACCGCTTCGTTGCCGTCGAGCCAGTCGTAGAGAGCGCGCGAGCCCATCGCGAAGGTCGCGATCGAATGGCCGTCGAAGCAGCCCTTGCGATTGCGCACGCGGCCCGCCTGGTGGAGCTGCATCAGGCCGGTCGTGAACATCTCGGTATGGATGCCATAGGCGCCGCGGCCCGCCTCGGCGAGGAGTCCCACGATCGCGTTCGGGATGCCGCCGATACCGACCTGCAGCGTCGCCTCGGGGTCGACGAAGGGCAGCACGTGCTGTGCGATCGCGACCTCCTCGGGTCCGGGCGGCACGTCCGGGAGCTCGAAGGGACGGGAATCGCTCTCGATCCAGACGTCGATCTCGTCGAGGGCGATCGAATGCGGATGCTCGGGCGGCAGCCCCGCCGTGCGCGGGAAGGCCGGGCTCGTCTCGACGACGAGCAGGCGGTCGGGATCGCGGGCAGCGGCGCGGATGGCCTCGACCGAGGCCCCGGCATGGAGCGAGAAGGAGACGCGGCCGTGCGCGTCGGGGGGCGCGGCGGCGATCGCGACGATCCGCGGCTCCAGCTGCTGCGCGATCTTCTCGAAGCGCCGGAAGTCCCCGGGCACGAAGGCGACGTCGTGGCCCGCCGCCCGCAGCGCGCGCTCGGCGGGACCGAAGAAGCCCGAGCGGAGGTGGACCCCCTTCTGCGCGAAGAGCGGGTAGAGCCCGGTCAGCAAGGCGGTGAAGAGGGTCAGATCCTGCCAGTCCGTCCGCCGGCCGAGGGCCGCGAGGAAGGCCGGCGGCTGGCCGGGGCCGAGGGGCATCGCGATGCGGTCGACGGGACGGACGAGGCGCGCGGCTTCGTCGGCAGTACAGGAGGATTTTCGGGACATGGTGACGACAGGATCGTCCAGCCCCGGCCCCGCGCAACCGGCCGCAACGTTCCCGGGCCCTCGTCGATGCGCAGCGCGCCCTCTGCCGGGTCCATCCGGAGCGGCGCCGAGTAGACTGGGTCCATGCGCGGCCTTCAATCCTCCCCTCGAATCGCCGGCCCCGAATGGCCGAGCGCCCTGCCCGGCCAGCGCATCGTATTCCTCGTCGAAGCCGCGAGCCGCGTCGAACGCCGCCTCGTCGAGTCGTGGATCGCCGATCGTCGACCCGCCGAATGCGGCGCCGGGGCCTACGAGGTCGTCCAGATCCCGTGCCCGAGACGGCAGCCGTCGCCTCGTCTGGGAGGTCGGCGGCGCAGCAGCGAGCCCGCCCTCGAGGCCGCTCTCGCCGCCGGCGGCGATCCGCTGATGGCGCCGCTGCGGATCGTCTGGCAGGGACCGCTGCGGGGCGGCTCGCGCGAGAGCAGCTTCCTCGGCCTGCTCCTGACCGGCGATCCGCGCGATCCCCACTGGCTCCGCCAGGCGATCGTCGCGCGCCGCGAGCCCGACCGCTGCCTGCTCGTCGCCGGCGAGCCCGCCTCCGCGTCGAATCTGCGCGAGCGCTGGACGACGACCTGTGGCTTCGACCAGACCGAGACGATCGGCTTCGCCGAGTTCGTGCGCCAGAAGGCGACGCTCGCCCTCGAGCGCGCGGAGCGGCGCGTGCGCGGCGCACGCTACAAGGTCCCGCGCCTGGTCCACGAGGAGATCCTCGGCCGCCCGAGCTTTCGCGGCGGCCTCGGTCGCATCGCCCAGAATACCGGCCGCCTCGCCGCCCTCACGGCCGAAGCCGCGAGCGACCTGCGCGAGATCGCCGCGACCCACAGCCCCCTCGTCATCGATCTCGTCAACCACGCCATCCGCTGGCTCTACACCCGCGGCTACGACGAGAAGCTCGTCTACGACGAAGCCATGATGAAGCGGATCGCGGCGCTCGAGGAGCTCCACCCGGTCGTCTTCCTCCCGACCCACAAATCGAATCTCGACCACCTCGTGCTCCAGTACGCCCTCCACGAGCACGGCCTCCCGCCGAACCACACCGCCGGCGGCATCAACATGAACTTCTTTCCGGTCGGCCAGCTCGTGCGCCGCAGCGGCGTCTTCTTCATCCGCCGCAGCTTCCGCGAGGATGCGGTCTACAAGCACGTCTTCGCCCATTACATCGACTACCTGATCGAGAAGCGCTTCCCGCTCGAGTGGTACATCGAGGGCGGTCGCTCGCGATCGGGGAAGCTCCTGCCGCCCCGCTTCGGCCTGCTCGCGAACGTCGTCGACGCCTATCGCCGCGGCAAGAGCGAAGACGTTCTGCTCGTGCCCGTCTCGATCGCCTACGACCAGATCCAGGACGTCGGCAGCTACGTCGCCGAGCAGCGGGGCGGCGACAAGGAGCGCGAGAGCTTCGCCTGGTTCGTGCGGCTGATCCGCCAGCTCCGCCGTCGGTACGGCCGAATCCATCTCGCCTTCGGCGAGCCCGTCTCGCTCCGCCAGCAGCTCGGCGAAGTCGATCCGGCGGCCGCATCGCCGGCGGACGCCGACGACGGCCCCCAGCGATCCGGCGCGCGCTTCGACCTCGAGAAGCTCGCCTTCGAGGTCTCGGTCCGCATCAATCGCGTCACGCCGATCACGCCGACCTCCCTCGCGACCCTCGCGCTGCTCGGCGCGACGGGCGAGGCCCTCTCGGTCCGCGAGACGCGAGCGAGCCTCGCGAGCCTGCTCGAGGCCGTGGAGCGCCGCGGCCTCCCGAAGACCGCCGACTTCTCCCATCTCGAAAGCGACACCGGCGTCGAAGCGACCCTCGAGGCGCTGGTCGACAGCGGCGTCCTGACCCGCTTCGACGAGGGGATCGAGCCGGTCTACTGCATCGGCGACGACCAGCAGCTGGCCGCCGCCTACTATCGAAACACGATCGTGCACTTCTTCGTGAACCGCGCGATCGCCGAGCTCGCGCTGCTGCATGCCGGCGAGGCCGACGGCGTCGGCGAGGCCAGCGCCGAGGTCGTCCCGCGTTTCTGGACCGAGGTCATGCGGCTGCGGGATCTGCTCAAATTCGAGTTCTTCTTTCCCGAGAAGGAGGCCTTCCGGGAGGAGATCCGCCAGGAGCTCGCCCACACCGCCGAGCGCTGGGAAGAGCGCCTCGCCGCCGGCGAGCTCGAGGCCGAGGAGCTCGTCCGCCGCTCGAGTCCGTTCAGCGCCCACCGCGCGCTCCGCCCCTTCCTCGAGAGCTACCGC
>JBIPOQ010000626.1:0-2523 GCA_044379055.1 Myxococcota bacterium | reverse complement strand
CGACAGCGCCATCGCGCGGGACAGCAGATCGTCGTGGCCGAGCACGGTGAAGCCGCCGACCGCCATGACCTCCGGGTCGGCGAACGGCGCGAGGATGGCGTCGAGCCAGCCGGGCTGCGGGCCGGCATCGCTGTCGACCATCACGGTGAGGTCGGTGCGCGATTGGCCGACCCCGAAGTTCTTCAGCTTGTAGTAGGTCAGACCGGGCGTTGGGGTCAGCTCGACGTCGGCCAGCTCACGGAGCCGCGGCGCGACGGCATCGATCGTGTTGCTGATCGACGATTGGACCACCGCGCCTTCGTCGTAGAGGTAGAGGATCCGCGGGCGCTGGGCGAAGCGGGCCTGGCAGCGCGCCAGCTCGTCCTGCAGCGCCGCCATGGCCCGACGGGTCCAGCGATCGTCGACGTCGATCGCGTTCTCCCACTCGATGACGATCGTGAGCGGCGCGATCGCCTCGTTCGATCTGCTCATGGGAGCTCCCTCGGCCACGTCTTCTTCCTGCCCGCCGATCGCACGCGTTCCGGCTCCTTATAGCCGATCTTCGGGACCTCGACGACGAGAACGAGGCCGATGCGCAGGCTGGAGCGCGACTCGATCCGCTCGCCGACCGCGGTCCTGAGTCAATCGGCCACGGATCGGGTGCGGGCCGAAGAGCGCGACACCCGGCAGCGCGTGGGGATCGCGCGGGGGTTCGCCCGCGTGATCGCGGCCGGGATCACCTCGGGAGCGGGCCCGGCCGAAGGGGCCAGCGTGCATGGGTCTTCGGGGTCCGGGGATCGCCCGCACGCGGATCGACCGATTCGCCGATCCACGGACGCGTCGAATCGTCGATGGGCGTAGGCCCAGCGCGACGACTACGCTCCTGCGCCGAGGAACGCGCTTGCTGGCCCACATTCCCTGGAACCTGACCCGGAAGCGTGAACGATTCGAGGAGGCGGACGTCATCGTCCTGTCGCTCGGCAAGAGCGGCCGGACCTGGCTTCGGGTCATGCTCCATCAGGCCATCGCCCTCGAGCTCGGGATCCCCTTCGATCCGATCTTTCTCGAGCCGGGAACCAGCGGCGCGCCCCGCATCGTCTACTCGCACGAGCTCGCGACGCATCTGCGAGATGCGTCGCTGGGGCAGCAGCTGCTCGGGCGTTCGATCCTGCCGCGCTCGATCTCGGACCGGAAGCGGATCGTCCTGCTGGCGCGCGATCCCCGCGACGTCGTGATCTCGAGCTATTTCCACAAGAAGGAGCGGTCGAAGAAGACGGATGTCAGCCTCGAGGAGTTCCTGCGCCATCCGCGCTGGGGCATCGAGGGCCTGGTCGGGATCCTGAACCACTGGCGCCGCCGCTTCGCGTCGCATCCGCGCAGCCACTGGCTGTCGTACGAAGGGCTGCAGGCCGATCCGCAGGGAGAGCTGCTGCGTCTGACGTCGGCGATCGGGTCACCGGTCCGTGCCGAGACGGCGAAGGCCGCGGTCGAGGCCGCCCGCTTCGACAAGATGAAGGCCGCGGAAGCGGCGGGGACCTTCGAGGACCAGCGGCTGCGGCCGGGGGATCCGAGCCGGCCGGACTCGTTCAAGGTGCGTCGGGGTCGGGTCGGGGGGTACCGCGAGGATCTCGGGCCGGAATCGATCGCGTACGTCGACGCGGCGGTGGCCCGCCTCGATCCGTTCTACGGCTACGGGCCGACGCCCGTCCTCAACGCGAGCGGGGCTCGCCGTCCCGCCAGCTGAGCGCTTCGCGGCGCGACACGATGCGCCAGCCGTCCCGGGTCCGTTCGAGGCGATCCTCGTAGAAGAGTCCCATGGAGACGAAGCTGCGGACGCCGTCGTTCTCGATCGTCGCATGACAGATCACCGGGACACGGGTCGTCGCCACGTCCCCGTCGAGCGCGAGCCGCAGGCCGCCGATCACGCGCTGGGCATGGGGCATCGAGGGGCGGAGCGCCTCCAGCCAGGCTCGATAGGCGGGATACCGCTGGCGGGCCACCCCGAAATCCGAGAGGTCGATCTCGGCGTCGGTCGTGAACGTTGTATCGTAGGCCGCGAAGTCCCAGACCTCGGCGGCCGCCAGCTGGCGATCGTAGAGATCCGCGATGGCGAAACGATCGTTCAGCTCGTCGAGGGAATGGCGGCGGTCCATGGCGTTCTCGCTCGGATCTCTGCGGCGAACGGGCAGAGGATTCGGATGAGCGACTCCCATAGCATGACCGACGGCATGCCGGTACGGCTCGTCGAGTGGATCGAAGCCGAGGCCTTCGG
The DNA here is from genome assembly GCA_044379055.1 of Myxococcota bacterium. Classification (GTDB taxonomy): domain Bacteria; phylum Myxococcota_A; class UBA9160; order UBA9160; family UBA4427; genus UBA4427. Next base: position 272 of record JBIPOQ010000626.1, on the reverse strand, counting down.
CCGCGTCGTCGCTGCGCGGCGAGGCGGGGAGGGCGCCAGTCGAAATGCCTGGGCGGTGGACCTGGAGACCGAGGCGGGGACCCGGGCCCTCTTCTGTCTCTGCGATTCGACGAGCGGATCGGGCGGTTCGATGCGCGACGCCGCCGTGTTGCGGGCGCTCGCGACGACGGGGATTCCGGTGCCGCGGGTCGAGGCGGCGAGCGCCTCGCTGGGCGCGGTGCTCCTCGAACGGATCGCGGGTCGGAGCGATTTCCCGGCCGTCGATCGTGAAG
>JBIPOQ010000624.1:0-2526 GCA_044379055.1 Myxococcota bacterium | reverse complement strand
TCCGACGCGTGGCCGATTGGGCCAGGGCACGAAGCTGCACGTGCTCCTGGTACGGGGTTGTGGCGGCGACTCTCCGGAAATCGCAGGATTTGTTTGCGCACGACATGCTTTCGCGGCGGCGGGCGGGCTGACGGAGGGTTAGACGCCAAAGGATGGGTACGAGGCGGCCCGGGAGGGTCGAGCCGGGGTCGCCAGGGCCGCCCAGGCGCGCCAAGCTCCGCCGGCCGGTCGACGCATTCCGCGCCGCCGGGACCAGCAGGAGCGACGAGGCATGCGGCGATTCGACGGCAAGGTGGCATTCGTGACGGGGGCGGCGGCGGGCATCGGCCGGGCCACGGCTCTCCGCCTGGCCTCGGAGGGCGCCTCCCTCCATCTCGTCGACCTGGCGGTCGAGGGGCTCCAGGAGACGGCGAAGCAATGTGAGGCGCTCGGGGCGGCGGTGGCCCATGCCCGATGCGACGTGACCCGTGAGGCGGAGGCGCAGGCGAACGTGCAGGCCTGCATCGAGCGCTTCGGCCGCCTCGATGCGCTCTGCAACATCGCCGGCATCATCCTGCTCCAGCATTTCCAGAAGATCACGGTCGAGCAGTTCCGGCGCGTGCTCGAGGTCAACCTGGTCGGGACCTTCATCCTCTGCCAGGCGGCGCTGCCCCATCTGCTCGCGACCCGCGGCGCGATCGTCAATACGTCGTCGACGTCGGCCCTTGCGGGCCTGCCCTACGGCGCGGCGTACGGGACGAGCAAGGGCGGCGTCAGCGCGCTGACGCGCACGCTCGCCGTCGAGTTCGGCAAGCAGGGCCTGCGCTGCAACGCGGTGAACCCCGGCTCGATCCAGACCGCGATGTCCGGGGACGGCATCCTGCCGGGCGATGCGGACATGCGCCTGATGGCGCGGACGATGTCGATCTCGAAGCCGATGGGCCCCGAGGTCGTCGCCGGCGTCATCGCGATGCTCGCCAGCGGCGACGGCATCCACATCAACGGCGAGGAGATCCGCGTCGACGGCGGAACGCTCGCCTAGCCTCTCGTTTCGAGAGCTCGCCGGACTAGAAGACGCGGAGCAGCAGCGCGGCGACGACGGTCGCCGCGCCGAGGGCCCAGCCCGCCCGGGCGCGGGGCGACGTCGTCTCGAGCCAGAACTGGAAGAGCCGCGCCTGCATCGAGCCCTTGCTCTCGTTCAGGTGCGGGAACGGCTCGTTCGGGACCGCCACGCCGAGGAACGCGCAGAGCGGCTCCCAACCCTGCTTGACGTCGAAGACGAGCAATCGGTCCGGGGGCACGGTCGCGATCACTTCGGCGTTATGGCGCTGGAACTCGGCGATGTTCGAGTCGTGATCGATGCGGCCCTTCATCTGGCCGTCTCGGATCAGCACGTCGATGATGTCGATCGCCCGTCGGATGCGGGGCACGACCCGGCCGACCACGCGCATGAAGCCCAGCCCCTCGAAGAGCGTCTGCCAGGAAACGAACCAGCGCTCCGGCTCCCGCACGTTCAGGATCACCTTCGCATCGGGGAAGGCCTCCATCAATTCCTTGTAGTAGAGGCAGGTCGGATGATCCATGCACGCGGCATAGCGTGCGAGGAGGCGCTTCCACTGGATCGGCGACGGTCGGCCCTCGGCGAGGGCGTGGGCGTGCTCCGACCAGAGCTCGAGATGGCCGTCGTTGTAGCCGGGGCGCGACTTCAGGATCTCGCGCATGTGGTAGCAGGGGCCGAAGCCCAGGATCTCGAGGGCCGCCTTCATGCTGACCGTGCCCGTGCGGCCGAAGCCCGCTCCGATGATCTCGAGTGCCATGTCGTCGTCCTCCCCGTTTCGGCTCGAGCGCGCGGGTTCGGCGTCGAGCGGTCCGGCAGATCATCGGCAGGTCGTACGCAGGTCTGGAGGGCGCGCAGCGATCTCCGCCGAGGACCAGGGCTCCGGCGCTCGACGGTATGAATCTTCGAGGCAGAAATCCGTCCGGTCTGTGACCGAGATCAGATTCCTGGAGATCGCCGCCGACAAGCCTCGGGTGAATCCTCTGCGCCGAGGCGGGGGTTCTGCCCGAGGTCCCGACGATGTTGCCGTGCCACTGGAATCGAGACTCCCTTCCCTCCCGTCCCTCCGCTCCTGCGGCCCCGCGGTGTGGGTACCGGGCCGGTCGCCTGGTCGCCGCCGTCCTGGCCGTCCTGACGCTCGCGCCCCTCGCGGCCTCCGACGCTGGGGCGACCCGGATCAACAGCGCGGCCGATCCCGCCCTCGCCGGCGCACTCGTCCAGACCTTCGATGCGGTCCCGGTCGGCTACTTCGCGAGCCAGTCCTTCCTGATCGGGACCCGTGGATTCACGATCTCGGCCCTGTCCTCGAACGTCCACATCGACGACGTCTTCTGCGACGATTTCGGCACCTCCGGCCGCTGCTTCGACACGGTGAACTCGGGCGGCACGGCGAACGACGACGTCGACATCGTCTTCACGGGGGCGGGCGTGCTCGCGTTCGGCTTCGCGCTCAATGCCCTCGACGTCGCGTGGACCGTCACGACCTACGG
>JBIPOQ010000625.1:0-2526 GCA_044379055.1 Myxococcota bacterium | reverse complement strand
AACGCGAAGGTCAGGGCGGGGCCGATCGTGCCGCCGCCGCCGCCGTAGCTCGAGCCCGGGCTGCCGATGCCCGCGACGTTGCCCGAGGCGGAGAGCCCGGGAATCACCTCGCCGAAAGGATCGAGCACTCGGGCCTTCCCATCGACCCGGGCCCCACCGCAGGTCCCGAGATCCGCCGGTGCGACCTCGGCCCCGTAGAAGGGCCCCTCGACGAGGGGCGCCAGGGTGATGGCGACGTCGTCGCTGCCGTAGCGGTCGTAGTGGCTCTGGCCACGGGTGAAGTCGGGATCGATGCCCTTGCGGGCGTTCTCGTTGAACCGCGCGACGGTCGTCTCGAGGCCGTCGGGGGCGATCCCGAGGCGCGTCGCGAGCTCGCGGAGCGTCGGCGCCTCGACGACCCATTCGGGCAGGGGATCCGCGGCCGACGCCCCGGCGATCTTGCCGTTCTTGCGGACACTGGCATCGAAGATCAGGAAGGCCGGGACGTTGCGGTAGCGGAGCTCGCCCCAGTTCTCCCAGGTGAAGTAGCTGCGCCAGGTCGAGTCGTAGTCGGCCGCCTCGTCCTGGAAGCGCTCGCCGCGGTCGTTCACGATGATCGAGCCCGCCGTCCGCTTCTCGATCTCGGCATTGAGCGTGGCGCCCATGTTGTGCGGGCGCTGTGCCTCGGCCTCGGCCTTGTAGACGGTATGGCCGTAGACCTCGTTCATGTTGCGCAGGTCCGCGCCGACCGCCATCGCCATGCGGAGGCCGTCGCCGGTATTGCCGCCGGCCCCCAGCGTGTAGAGGGTCGGAGCGCGCAGGAAATGCTGCTTCAGCTCGAAGTCCCATTCGAAGCCGCCGGAGGCGAGATGGACGCCGCGCCTCGCGCGGATCCGGATCGGCTTGCCGTCGCGGATCGCCTCGACGCCGACGACCTCGCGGCGGTTCTCGTCGTGGTGCTTCACGATCAGGCGGCGGGCGGGCGTCTCCGTCCAGAGCTGGCCGCCGGCGTCCTCGTAGCCCTTCTGCAGGCCGCCGATCAGCTCGGGACCGTAGAGGCCGACGCGATCGGTCACGGGCTCGATGCTGCGTCCCCGCGTCATCGCGCCGGGCCATTCGGGATGATAGTCGGCGTTGTTGCCGAGGATCTTCGACACCCGCCAGCGCAGCGGCGAATGGGCCTCGACGAAATCCGCCATCTCGGGACCGGCATCGAGAAAGGCTTCGAGCAGCTCCTGGGTCGCCTGGCCGCCGGCGAGCTTCGTCAGGTACTGCATGGCCTGGGCCCGGTCGTCGGCCAGGCCCTCGGCCTTCATGACGTTGTTGTTCGGGATCCAGGCGACCCCGCCCGAGTGCCCCGTCGTTCCGCCGACGATCTTGCGCTTCTCGAGCACGACCACTTCGGCGCCCGAGACGCGTGCCGCCAGCGCGGCGACGAGTCCCGTTCCGCTGCCGATCACCACGACGTCGAACTCGTGGTCCCAGGGCGCCTCCTTCGAGGCCTCGACGGCCGGCGTGCAGGCCGTGAGACCCGTGGCGCCGAGGGCCAGGGCACCTGCGGCTCCGCCGAGGAAACGCCGTCGATCCAGCTTGATCCGGTCGGACTCGTCTTCAAACATCGCTGCTCCTCCGCGCGTCGGGGTCGTCGCTGCCGGACTCTATGCGCGGATGCCCGGGCCTCGCCAGCGGGATAGGCTTTCGCGCGCCGGACGGGGCGGACCCATCCGGCGGACCTCGCACCGGTCCCCGAGGAGGCTCGAGCTCTTGAAACCGCAGCGCCCCGACGATTCGCCGCCCGCGCCGGAGGTGTTCTCTGCGGAGATCGGTCATCGCACGGTGACGCCGGCGGATCTGATCCTCTTCGGCGGCGCGACCGGCGACTACGCGCGGATGCACTTCGACCATGGCCTCGCCGCGGCCGAGCCGGGCAGCCCGCCTCCGATCGCCCCCGGTCTCCTCTCGGCGGTCTGGGTCCTCGGCGCCTTGTCGACGGCCGCGCCCGAGCGCCTCGCGATCGGTGATCCCGACGCCTGGATCGCGGGCTATTCGGTTCGCTTCGAACGCACGGTCCGGATCGGCGACCGCTTCTCCCTGCGCCATCGTCCCTCGGCCGTCGCCGCCGTCGACGGTCTCGCGCCCGACCGCGCGCGGGACAGCGAGTTCGAGATCCTGAATCAACGCGGCGAGCGGACCGGCCGCGGGCTCGTCAGCGTCCGGATGCGCGGCGAGGCGCCGCGTCCGGAGACGATGGAGCGCCCGACCGCGCCGCCGCCTTGGGGAGCGCGGCCGCTCTACGCGGAAGACCTGCTCGATCAGGGCCCCCGCGGCGAGAGCCTCGGCCGCACGGTGTCGGAAGCCGACGTCGTCGGTTTCACGAACCTCACGGCCGAACGCAATCCCCTCTACCTGAATCGCGTCTTCGCCGGTCAGGGACGCTTCGGCGATCGCATTGCCCCGCCGATCTGGACCTTCTGTCTCGCCTTCGGCGATTTCCTGCAGGCCCTGCTCGCCGCGCCGCTCCCTTCGACGGGGCTCGCCGGCCATCTC
>JBIPOQ010000623.1:0-2533 GCA_044379055.1 Myxococcota bacterium | reverse complement strand
CCCTCGACAAGGAGATCTCGCCGACCGTCTTCTTCCTCGGCTTCAACATGGACGACCCGGTCGTCGGCAAGGGCAAAGGCGCGGCGACGCAGGCCCGCAACCGCAGGCTCCGCCAGGCGATGAGCCTCGCGATCGACGCGGAGGAGTTCCTGCGCATCTTCAGCAACGGTCGGGGCCTCCCGGCCCAGTCGCCGATCCCGCCCAACATCTACGGCCACGACCCCGACTACCGCAATCCCTACCGCCAGCCCGATCTCGAGCGCGCCCGCGCGATCCTCGTCGAGGCCGGCTACGCGGGCGGCATCGATCCCGCGACCGGCGAAGCCCTGCGCCTCACCTTCGATTCCTACAACACCACGACCGCCGGCCTGATCCAGCACCAGTACTACACGAACGCCTGGAAGAAGCTCGGACTCGACGTGCGGATCGAGGCCGTGACCTACAACCAGTTCCAGGACAAGCTCCGCAACGGCGCGCATCAGATCTTCGAGTTCGGCTGGGGGGCCGACTACCCCGATCCCGAGAACTTCCTGTTCCTGTTCTGGTCGGCGATGCGCAACAGCACCGGCGGCGGGCCCAACTACGCGAACTTCGCCGACGATCGCTTCGATGCGCTGTTCCTCGAGATGAAGGTCATGGAGAACGGGCCGGCGCGGCTTTCGAAGATCCGAGAGATGATCGCGATCCTCGAGGACGAGCGGCCGTGGATCGAGCTGATGGTCCGCGAGGACTACCTGCTGCGGCACGGCTGGCTCGCGAACGTGAAGCCCTCAGGCCTCTCGATCCCGACCTATCAGTATCTCGACATCGACGTCGAGCAGCGAGCCGAGCGGCGTCACGCCTGGAACCAGCCCATCGTCTGGCCGCTCTACGGACTGTTGGCGACGGCCATCCTCGTCGTCGTCCCGGGCATCCGGACCTACTTGAAGGAGCGCCAGTAGATGGGGGCCTACGTCCTGCGACGGCTCGGATACGGCGTCGGCGTCGTGCTGGGCGTCCTCTTCCTGCTCTTCCTGCTGTTCTTCGCGGTGACCGATCCCGACGACATCGCGCGCAAGGCGCTCGGAGAGAAGGTGCCGCCGGCGGTGATCGAGCAGTGGAAGCAGAACCACGGCTACGACCGACCGCTCTGGCCCTGGCAGGACTTCGAGGAGAATCTGCTCTTCGAGCACTACCGGCGCATGCTGACCTTCGACTTCGGGCTCTCGGATGCCGACGACTCCCCGATCGTCGATCGCCTGCGCAGCGGCATGCTCCCGAGCCTCGCGCTGACGGTCCCGCTGCTGATCCTGGGGCTCGGCGCCTCGATTCCGCTCTCGCTGCTCGTCGCCTTCTTCCGCGAGACGTACATCGATCGCATGGGCATCTTCCTCTGCGTGCTCGCGATGAGCGTCTCGATGCTGCTGTACATCATCGGCGCGCAGTTCCTGATCGGGAAGGTCCTGCGCTGGTTCCCGATCTCGGGCTTCGATCCGGATTGGCTGCTGCTCCCGCGCTTCCTCGCGCTGCCGCTGCTCGTCGGCGTGCTCGGCGGCATCGGCGCCGACGTGCGCTTCTACCGCACGGCGTTCATCGAGGAGAGCACGCGCGACTTCGTCCGCACCGCTCGCGCCAAGGGCGCCTCGGAGGCGCGCATCATGACGCGCCACGTGCTCCGCAACGCGCTGATCCCGATCCTGACCCAGGTCGTCCTCGCGATCCCGTTCCTGTTCATAGGCTCGCTGCTGCTCGAGTCCTTCTTCGGCATCCCGGGCCTCGGCGGGATCACGGTCGACGCGATCCAGGCCAACGACTTCTCGACCCTGCGGACGATGGTGTTCATCGGCTCGCTGCTCTTCGTCGTCGGGCAGATCGCGACGGACATCTCCTACGGGCTCGTCGATCCGCGGGTGCGCTTCAAGTGATGGGCATCGAGGCGTACATGGTCTCGAACATCGGGACGCTCCTGCTGCTCGCGGGGCTCGGCTATGCGGCGCGGGTCGTCCGGCGCAACCGGCTCTGGCGCGAGGCGGCGAGCGAGCTCTGGCGGCGGCGCCGGGCCGCGCTCTGCGTGGTCGGGGTCTATTTCGCGATCGCGCTGCTCGATTCCGTCGCCTGGAAGGGCGGCGTCCCCGAGGACGCGGTCGGCGTCCTGCCGAATGCGCCCTACTCGTTGATCGATCGGATCTTCCTCGACACGACGGAGGCGAGCTATTCCGCGCCCTTCGCGGCGGTCGAGTTCTACGGCGACCGACCGCTGCGCAAGCCCGGGGCCCACCCGCTCGGCACCGACATCATCGGCCGCGACGTGCTCTACATGGCGCTGAAGGGTGCCCGCGTCGCGCTCCTGATCGGCGGGCTGACGAGCCTGATCGCGATTCCCCTCGCGCTGCTCTTCGGCGTCGGCGCCGGTTACTTCGGCGGGCGGTTCGACGATTTCGTGTTCTTCCTGATCTCGACGCTGGCGTCGATGCCCGGTCTCCTGCTCTTGATCGCGCTCGTCATGGCGATGGGGCGGGGCACGGTCTCGGTCTGCGTCGCGCTCGCCGTCACG
>JBIPOQ010000622.1:0-2534 GCA_044379055.1 Myxococcota bacterium | reverse complement strand
GGCGCGGCAGGAGAGCGTGACCGCCGTGTACCACTCGCATTTCGGACAGGGCTGTTATCTGTCCCAGGACGATCTCGCCTTCGCGGCCCATCCGCTCTTTCCCTTTCCCGAGGCGGCGCAGATCGTGGTCTCGGTGCTCGGCGATCGGGTGCAGGAGGTCGGCCTCTTCGAGCCGACGGGGCTTGCCGTGCCGCCCTTTCTCGGCCGCCGGCTCGAGGCGCGTCCGTGAGCGGCGGGGCCTGCTTCGGATCGCGGCTGCGCGGGTTCGCGGTCGCGCTCGGGATCGCGGGAGGCGCGCTCCTCGCGGGCTGTACCACGACGCGACTCGACGTCGAGGCGCTCCCGGACGCGCCGATCGCCCTGATGTACTGGGACGACAAGGGCGAACAGAAGCGCAGCGAGGCCTTCGCGAAGGTCGGCGAGCTCCCGCCGCTCCCGCCCAACAAGGACGATCCCGAAGCCCAGCAGGAGCTCGAGATCCTGGCTCATCTCCGGGCGGAGGAGGCGGTCCAGCTCCGGCCCATGCTCGCGAAGCATCCCGGCCGTCTCATGCTCTACTGGCCCCGGACGGGCAAGCTCGAGCGCCTCGAGGCGGCGCCCCCCGATGCCCGGCCGCTCGCCTGGTCGCGGGACCATCGCCGTCTGCTCTTCGCCTCGGCGCATCGGGGCCAGAAGGAGCAGCTCTACGAGTACCACCTCGACCGACGCGACCTTCGTCCCGTTTCGCACGGTCCGGAAGAGCATCCGCGCGGGGCCTACGGCGGCGCCGACGAGCTGATCCGGCTGCGCATCGTCCGCTCGAGCTTCGGGGGCCCCTCGGAGCAGACCGTGGAGCTCGTGCGCGAGGGGGGGGCTGCCGCGGAGCCGATCGCCGAGGGCGTGCCGCCCGGGACGCTCCGCCTCACGCCCGCCGCCGACCGGATCGTCTACGAGCAGGTGGTGCCCCGACCGCGCCGGGATGGACCGACCGCCTTCGATTCCTTCATCGCGACACGACTCGCGAAATCGGGCAGCGAAGAGCAGATCCTGCTCGCCGGGCGCGAGCCGACCCTGACCCCGGATGGCGAGTGGATCGTGTTTGCGTCGTCGTCCACTGCGGGCTATCGACTGCGGCGCATGCGCCTCGATGGGACGGCCCGGGTCGCGATCAATCCGGGCTCCCAGGAAGAACGGATGCCCACGGTTTCGCCCGACGGGGAATTCATCGCCTTCATCCGCTTCGAGAACGGCAAGCGGCGACTCGCGGTGCGCCGCTTCGACGGTCGCGCCGAACGCGTGCTGCTCAGCGACGGATGGTGCGAGTTCCCGGTCTGGTAGATCGACTGCCCTCGCTCGAGCACAGGCTCGAGTCCCCGAGAGCACGCGACAGAACACCCGTGAATACGAACGAACACGAAAGAAAGAGAGAGGACCCCGAGCCCATGACCTCGCCCGCCCAACGCGATCTCGTTCCCGTCCATGGCGGCCTCGACCAGCCCGTCGACCGGATCGTCTCGTACAAGCAGAAGGCCGCCTTCCTGGCCGAGGCGGCAGCGCTGCCCTCGATCCGCGTCAACGCGGCCGATCAGTCGACGGTCCACCGCATCGCCGACGGGGCGCTCTCGCCGCTCACCGGTCCGATGAAGCGCGACGCCTTCTACCGCGTCCTCGACGAGCAGCACGTCGTGTCCCAGGGCAAGAAATACGCCTGGACGATCCCGATCGCGCTGCCGGTGACCGACGCCGAGGCGGCGGGCCTGAAGAAGGGCGGATCGTGTGCGATCAAGACCGAGGACGGATCGGTGATCGGCATCCTGTCCGACCTCGAGACCTTCGACTGGGACAAGAAGCAGTACCTGGTCCGCGTGTACGGGACCGACCGGGTCGATCATCCCGGCGGCCGGATCGTCGACAACGACGCGCGTACGAAGATGGTCGGCGGCGAGCTCCGCGCCCTGCCGCAGCGGCTGCCCAAGGACTACGCCGAGTTCATGCTCTCGCCCCGCATGACCCGCGCCTTCATCCGCGAGAAGAAGTGGGAACGGGCGCTGGCCTTCCAGACGCGCAATCCCCTCCATCGCGCCCATGAATACGCGCTCGTCTACGGCGTCGAGGTACTGACGGCCCAGGGCTTCTACGCCGGCGCCGTGCTGAACCCGTTGATGGGCGAGCTCAAGGGCGACGACGTGCCCGCGGCGACGCGCATGCTCTGCTACCGCAAGCTCCACAGCGAGCGGCTGCTCGGCCAGGGCGACAAGGACGAGTCGATCTGGAAGAAGGCGGGCTGGGACATCTCCGACGTCTTCGAGCTGATCGGCCTCGACATCAAGATGTTCTACGGCGGACCGAGCGAGGCGGTGATGCACGGCATCTACCGCCAGAACTACGGCTTCTCCGACATCGTGATCGGCCGCAAGCACGCCGACGCCCCCTTCGAGGACGGCAAGGCGATCTGGGGCGACTTCGATGCCCACGAGATCTTCGACAACCTGAAGGGCGAGCTCCACATCCAGCCCTGCAAGGTCGGCTTCGCCGCCTTCTACGAGAGCCTCGGT
>JBIPOQ010000621.1:0-2537 GCA_044379055.1 Myxococcota bacterium | reverse complement strand
CGACCGGCATCTATCCCTTCGAGCGCCTGCGACGACTGGCGGCCGCCGTCCCCGGACGGCCAGACGGGGAGACCCTGCAATGACGGGGCTCGCGTTGCCCGAGGGCTGGTCGGAAGGAGCCGACTCGTCCGGAACGGGGAGCGGCGGCGCGAAGCCGCGCGCGCTCGACGAACGCGCCCTGCGCGACGCCCTCGCCGTCGCGGGCCGCGCCTGCGACGCGGCGCGGGCCGAGATCCTGCCCCGCTACCGCAAGACCGCGGTCGAGACCAAGCAGGACGGCTCCCCCGTCACGATCGCGGACCGGGAGGCCGAGCGCGCGATCCGGCGCGTGATCGGCGAGGCGTTTCCCGACGACGCGATCCTCGGCGAGGAGCTCGGGGCGACGGAGTCGCGCGCCCGGCGCCGCTGGGTCGTCGACCCGATCGACGGCACGATCGCCTTCACCCGCGGCATCCCGCTCTTCACGACGATCGTGGCCCTGCTCTACGACGACGTGCCCGTCGTCGGCATGATCGACCTCCCGGCCGTCGGTGACCGGATCGGCGGCTTCAGCGGCGGCGGCGTCTTTCGCGGCGACGAGCGGCTCGCCGTCTCGACGACGGAGCGCCTCGCGGACGCCCTCGTCTGTCATGGCGACCTCTTCTGCTTCGACCGCGCCGGGCTCCGCGGGCTCCACGACCGGATGGCCCGCGCGATCCCGAAGCTGCGCGGGTACACCGACGCCTTCGGCCATCTGCTCGTCCTGTCGGGCGCCGCCGACGCGATGGTCGACTGCGACCTCAATCCCTGGGACGCGGCGGCGACCCGCGTGCTCGCCGTCGAGGCGGGCGGCGTCTGCTGGATGCGGGAGCGGGAGGGCGGCGCGAAGCTCGATCTCGTGTTCGGCAATCGGTCGATCGTGGGCGAGATCGGCCGCCTCGTCTGACGCACGGGCTCTGCCCGGCGAGCGCGCGGCGCGACGAATCGAGGAGGAAGCGCGATGTTGGATTGTGTCTTGCGCGGGAGCCGCGTCGTCGATGGAACGGGCGCTCCGGCCCGGACCGCGGACGTGGCGATCTCGGCCGGGCGGGTCGTCGAGGTCGGTCGCGTGGCGGGGTCCGCGCACGTCGAGATCGATGCGGACGGGCTCGTCGTGTGTCCGGGCTTCGTCGATCCGCATACGCACTACGACGCACAGCTCTTCTGGGATCCCTACGCGAATCCGTCGAGCCTCCACGGCGTGACCTCGGTCGTCGCGGGCAACTGCTCGTTCGCTCTGGCGCCGATCCACGCGGCCGACGCCGACTACACGCGGCGCATGATGGCCCGGGTCGAGGGCATGCCCCTCGACGCCCTCGAGCAGGGCCTGCCCTGGACCTGGAACACGTTCGGCGAATACCTCGCCGCCCTCGACGGCCGCATCGCCGTGAACGCCGGGTTCATCGCGGGCCACTCCGCCCTGCGCCGTTACGTGCTGGGCGCCGACGCCAATCGCCGCGCCGCTTCGCCCGACGAGCTCGGGCGGCTGTGCGCCGCCCTCGACGAGGCGCTCGCGGCGGGCGCCCTCGGCTTCTCGACCGACATCTCCGAGTCCCACATGGATGGCGACGGCGCGCCCATCCCCGCGAAGGGCGCGACGCCCGAGGAGCGGCTCGCCCTCTGCGAAATCGTCGGCCGCCGGGAAGGGACGATGCTCTCGGGCATCTTCGAGGGCGGGAGCAACGGCTGGAGCGATTTCGAGCTCGACCATCTCTCGCAGATGTCCGCCGTCGCGAACCGCGTCCTCAACTGGAACCTGATGGTCGTCGACGCGAGCGAGCCCGAGCGGGCACGGCAGCAGCTCGGCCTCTCCCATCACGCGCGCGCGCGCGGCGGGCGGATCATCGCGCTGCTGATGCCCGTCATCGTTCCGATGAACATGAGCTTCGGCAGCTACTGCGGCCTCTTCCTCATCCCGGGCTGGCGCGAGACGATGGCGCTGCCGCCCGCGGAGCGCATGGTCGCGCTGGCGGATCCGGAGACGCGTCGGCGGCTCGAGGCGACGGCGACGAGCCCGAAGGCGGGGATGTTCCGACGCCTGTCCGACTTCGCCGGCTACGTCATCGGCGATACCTACGCCCCCGCGAACGCGGGGCTCGCGGGCCGGACCGTCCGGGACATCGCGGCGGCTCGCGGCGTCGCGCCCTTCGACGCGCTCCTCGACGTGGTCCTCGCCGACGATCTCCGGACCGTCCTCTGGCCGTCGGCGCCCGACGACGACGACGCCCACTGGGCGCTGCGCGCGAGCCTCTGGGACGACCCCGACATCCTGCTCGCCGGCTCGGATGCGGGGGCCCACCTCGATCGCATGTGCGGCGGCTCCTACCCGACCCAGTTCCTGGCCGATTGCCTGCGCGGGCGGCGGATGATGTCGCTGGAGCGGGCCGTCTACGAGATGAGCGCAAAGCCCGCGCGGCTCTTCGGGCTGCGGGACCGGGGCGTCGTCGCGCCGGGCGCGTTCGCCGACCTCGTGGTCTTCGATCCGGCCACGGTCGCCGCCGCACCGGCCCGGCTGGTGA
>JBIPOQ010000620.1:0-2540 GCA_044379055.1 Myxococcota bacterium | reverse complement strand
CAAGCGAGGAGGGGCCAGAGGAGGGCCCAGAACAGCGCGAGAGCCAGACGGGGGAGCCCGCATGGACGACGCGAGAGGGGGCTTCGATTCGCGCGCATGGTCGGATTCCTCCCGTGGCCGGAGCAGCGGCTCTCCTGCCGGTAGCACAGCCACGGAAAAGGGACCGGATGCCGCCGGCCCCGCCGTCCGAATCGATTCCCCGGACCGTGATCCGATCGGGCGAGCTCGCGCGATTCCCCGGGCATGGAGCGAATCAACCAGGAGGTATCGCCATCATGGAAAGTCATCGACGACGGTTTCGACGTGGGCTCGTGCAGGGGTTGCTGGCCATTCTCGGACTCGCACTCGGATGTGCTTCGACGCCCGTAGCGCCCGATGCGAAGTCGACCGCGCCGCGCGTGTTCGCATCCATCGACGAGGCGGCGCTGGCGGGCCTGACCGCCGCGCGGTCGAACGCGACGATCGGTGCGCGGCAATCGATCCGGATCGGCACGGTCCGAAAGGTCGCGGGGGGCTATGTCTGGACTCGTCCTCGCATCGCCGATGCGAGCCTTCATGCGGGCCGCTCCGGCGTCGTTCGGATCACGCTCACGGCCGACGACGTCGCGAGCTACATCGTCCATCCCGCCACGGGAGACGGTCGGATCGACCGGGCGAATACGCAGCTCAGCGTCAGCGAAAGACGGTTGCTCGAGGGCGCGAGCGGTCGGTCCCGACCGGTCTTCCTGCTGACGCCGCGGCTCGAAGTCGTGCGGTTCTCGCGGGAGGGCACCCCGGAGGCCGTCGCAAAGCTGCGTGGATCCCGCTGGGACTCGCTCCAGAGCGGACCGACGGCGCACCGCGAAGGCGGATCGGCCGTGCGCGAGTGCGGTTCGGCGTCCGGAGGGGCGTGCCGGTCCGATCAGCGGGTCGTGGCGGGCCAGCGGCCGGCGTAGGCGGGACGGATGCGGGCGAGGCGCGCGGCGAATCGCGCATCGCGCCGCGCCGCCTCGAAGCTCGGAGAGCGGGCGACCACGAGGTGACCACCGAAGGGGACGCTCCCGAGCGCCATGCGGGCATCGATTCGCTCGAGGGAAGCGGCCGAGCCCGCATGATCGCCGGCACGGGCCTGGAGCTCGGCGAGCAGCCAGAGCGCCGGGCCGCCCTCGATCAGGTCGGACTCGATCGGTCGCGCGGCGACGTTCTCGACCTGGAGTCGGACCGCTTCCTCGAGCCGGCCTTCCTCCGCTTCCAGGAGCGCTTCGAATTGTCGTCGTTCGACCGGCTCGAAGGGACCCGTCGGTTGCGCGACCGCTTCCGTGAAGGCCGCACGCGCCGCCGTGCGTGCGAAGGCGGCCCGGTCCGGGTGGCCCGCCTGGCGCTCGAGCACGGCCCGCTGGTGGGCGATCCGTGCCTGCATGGTCGGGTTCGCTGCGGGGCGATCGATCGCGGGGAGGGCGCGTTCGGCCTGTCCGGCGAGGATGGCCACGGTCTCGAGCATCGTGAAATGGGGCTCCTGCCAGGCGCGGCGATCGTCGGCGAGCAGGGTCTCGAGGAGCTTCTCCGGATCGCCCTCGAGCTCGAGCTCGAGCTGCCAGCCCAGCACCCGGGCCCGGGGTCGAAGGGGATCGCGGCCGAGGACGACACGAATCGCGTCGCGAGCGGCTTCGAGCTCGCCGGCGAGGGCGAGCGTCAGCGCGTGTTCGTCGTGATAGGCGAGATTCAGGGGGTCGAGCTCGAGGGCCCGACGTTCCGCCTCGAGCGCGAGCGCGAGCTCGCCCCGTCGCCGCAGGATCATCGCGCGGTAGAACGAAGCCTCGGGATTGCCGGGGGCCAGTCGGACCGCGTCTTCGAAGAACAGCAGCGCCTTGCCGTAGTCCCGGTCGACGTAGTAGGCGAAGATGCCCTCCGCGAGGGCGAGCTGGTCCGTGGGACTTCCCCGGCGGCGGGCCTCGTCGAGACAACGACGGGCCTGCTCGACCCGCGCAGGCGACGCATCGAGGCCGAACCATCGGGCCTCGACGTGGAGGATCGCGAGCTGGAGCCAGGGCGCGGGAAGGGCGCCGTCGAGTCGTCTCGCCTCCTCGTAGAGGAGCTGAGCCTGGTCGAAGCTGCGGCGATCCGCGGAGTCGAGATTGCGATGGAGATCGCGCGCCTTCTGATAGGCGTCATAGGCGGCGGGCACGACGACGAGGTCGCGCTTCGTCGCGGCGGGGTCGCTCGGGACCAGCTCGCGCTCGAGCGCCCGCGCGATCGACTCGGCGATCCGGGTCTGGACCGCGAAGACGTCTTCGAGCTCGGCGTCGAACTGCTCGGCCCAGACGTGCTCGTCCGTCGCGACGCGGATCAGCTGGGCCGTGACCCGGACCCGGGACGACGAGCGGCGCACGCTGCCTTCGAGGACGTGCTCGACGCCGAGGGCTTCCCCGATCTCGCCGATCGGACGGTCGGATCCCGCGAAGGTCATCACGCTCGTCCGGGAGATCAGTCGGAGCGACGGAATGCGAGCGAGGTGGGTGAGGATGTCCTCGTGCATGCCGCGGGCGAAGAATCCGTCGTCG
>JBIPOQ010000619.1:0-2543 GCA_044379055.1 Myxococcota bacterium | reverse complement strand
AGCGGGTTCGTCGCGGCGGCGACGAGCGCCGAGTTCGCGGTCGTGAGCGGGGGGATCGGCGTCCTGATCGTGGTCGCGATCGTCGCGTTGCGGTTGCCGGCGCTGCGACGCTATTCGATCTAGGCTCAGCAGACGAACGAACGAGCGCGAGGCCCCCGCCATGTCCCGATCCATCCGCATCGTCGACGTCGACCAGCACTACTACGAGCCGATCGATTGTTGTACTCGCCACCTCGACCCGAAATACGCCGACCACGCGCTCCACGTCGTCCCCGGCGACGACGGCCAGCCCGAGTGGCGCTTCGGCGACCGCCCGCTCGACATCGAGCGCCATCCGCGCCACGTCACGATCGGCCCCGGCGAGCTCGAGCGCACGCTGTCGGCGCGGGACGAAGGTCGGGCCTACATGCCCCGGCTGATCGACGGCCGAGCGCCCGAGTACACCGATCGCGAGGCGCGGCTGAAGCTCATGGACGAATGGGGCGTCGACGCGGCCGTGCTCTTCCCGAGCTCGGGGCTCGGCTTCGACGCACAGATCTCGGACCAGCCCGAGGCGGCCTGTGCGGCGGCGAGCGCCTTCAATCGCTGGATCGAAGAGGACTGGGGCTTCCGCTACCGGGACCGGATCTTCGCCGCGGCGTTCATCTCGCTGCAATCGCTTCCGATGGCGATCGCCGAGCTCGAGCGGGTCCTCGCGGCCGGCGCCCGGATCATCCAGATCCGCCTCGGCCCGGTCGCGGGGCGCTCCCCCGCGCATCCGGACTTCGATCCGTTCTGGGCCCGCGTCCAGGAGGCCGGCGTCCCCGTCGCGCTCCACATCACCGCGAGCGGCTACGAGCGCGCGATCTCCGAGCTCTGGGGCGAGAACCCGCGCAACGACCACGCGGAACGCTCGGGCTTCCAGTGGTACGCGGTCTTCGCGACGCGCCCCGCGATGGATACCTTCGCGGCGATCATCTTCCACAACCTCTTCGGCCGCTTCCCGCGCCTCAAGATCCTGTCCGTCGAGAACGGCTCGCGCTGGGTCCCGACGCTCCTGCAGGAGATGGATGCCGCCTATCGCTTCGTCGCCGGCGGATCGGGCACCTCCTGGATCGGCGGTCCGATCACAGCGCGCCCGAGCGAGCTCTTCAAGCAGCACGTCTGGGTCGCGCCCTTCCTCGACCAGGGCCACGAAGCGAAGGTCTCCAACCTCGTCGAGCTGCTCGGTGCGGATCACGTCCTGTTCGGATCCGACTGGCCCCACGGCGAGGGCCGCGATACGCCGCGGCATTTCGACGAAGAGCTCGCGGGCCTCGCAGACCCTGACCTGAAGAGGATCCTGCGAACGAATACGGCCGAGCTGCTCGGAATCGCCTGAAGCATCCCGTCGCCCCGGCGCCGCGAACGGACTCGAAGCCCGGGAGGCGACACACCGGGCGTCAGCCGAGCCCGAGCGCTCGCGCCCATTCGAGGTTCAGCCGCGCCGACTCGACGTGCGCCTGATGGACCTCGAAGCCTTCGCCCTGGTTCGGATCGCCGTAGAGGATCGGGCCCTTTCCCGTCCGCGCCCCCTCGTCGCCGAGGCGGACGAGATCGGCCCAGTAGGCGACCTCGGCGGGCGTCGGGCTGAAGATCTCGTGGACGAGCGGGACGTGGTCGGGGTTCCCGAGCATCATGCCGTAGTAGCCGAGCTCGCGAAGTCCCAGCGCGAAGCGGCGAAGACCTGCGAGATCGTCGCTCGCCCCGCCCCACATGCCGCTGATGGGATACCGGATCCCCGCCGCCTTCGCGTCGAGGAGCACCTTCGAACGGACGAAGAGCGTCTCCTGACCTTCCGGCGTCCAGCGGTAGCCAAGCGCCTGGTGGATGTCGCCGAAGCGCGAGATCGCGCCGCCCAGGTAGGCGACGCGCGGGGATGCCATCGCGATCTCGTAGGCGAGGCGGAGGGCCTCCGCCGTCTCGAGGATCGGGTAGAAGAGGACCGAGTCCCGCGCGAGGCCGGTCTCGACCTCGGCCGCGAGGACCAGCGCATCCATCGCGACGACGTCTTCGGGTCCGCGCAGCTTCGGCAGGAGGATCCCCGAGAGCGCCGGCGTCAGGATGGCTCGCAGATCGCGGAAGGCACCGCCCGTCGAGGCGGCCCGCACGCGCACGAACCAGCGCGGCTCGTTCGCATCGGCGCGCCGCGCACGCAGGAACTCCCCGACGATCGCGTGCGCCCGCTCGCGGACCGCGTCGGTCATCGGCGTCTCGGGCTCCTCGAGATCGAGGACGACCGCGTCGGCCCCGGAGCGCGCGACAGCCTCGACCGCCTTCGCATTCGAGCCCGGCACGAAGAGGACGCTTCGCAGCGGCCGGACGCGAGGTCGTTCGACGACCGCTCGGCGCACGTAGCTCAAGCCCGGGCCTCCTTCGCGGCGTCCTCGGCGAGCAGCCGAGCGGCCTCCGCCTCGACGATCGTGCCGGCGAAGAAGTCGGGATTCATCCCGCCGTGGAACCGGACGGCGTTCCCGAAGGCGAAGTCCCGGTAATCCGCCTCGGAGAGCCGCCCCGCCTCGACC
>JBIPOQ010000618.1:0-2545 GCA_044379055.1 Myxococcota bacterium | reverse complement strand
TGAAGGTCGTGAAGCAGCCGCATCCGACGAAGCCCGAGACGCCCCCCGAGCGTTATGCGGAGTACATCAGCGGGCGCCAGATCTTCGAGGACTGGGCGCGCGAGGACGCGATCCACTTCGAGATGGTGCAGGAGGGCGCCGAGGGAACCGCGCCGCCGCCCTACGATGCCGAGCAGGCCGCCGCGCAGCTGCGGACCTTCGGCGAGACGGTGCGCAACCAGATCCAGTTCTGGAACGCGTTCTGGACGATCCCGATGGGGACCTACGGCCCGCGCCCAGGCGCGCTCCCGGGCATCGCGTTTCCGCGCAACGCCTTCAACCAGATCAACGCCGCCTCCGCCGCCACCGGCGGCGGCATGTCGACGAACCTCTACGCGGGCGGCGTCGGCGAGATCGGCCCCGACGAGGCGATCCTCATCGAGAACCGGATCAAGAAGAAGCCGAACTACATCGGCTTCCAGCTCGGCAATCTCTGGGGCGAGTCGCTCGAGTACGCGAACCGCTGCAGCAGCCGCAACGGCCATCAATCGGCCGTCGATGCCGACGGCGTCATCCGCCTCGTCGTCGCCCACGAAGACCCCGGCGTCCACAACTGGCTCGACACGACCGGGCAGCCCATCTTCTTCATGTCCCCGCGCTGGGCCTACAGCCAGCAGCCCGAGCCGCCGGACTGGCCCTCGATCTCGATGAAGGTCGTGAAGGCGAAGGACGTGCTCTCGCTGCTGCCGGCGGACACGAAACGCGTCACGCCTGCGGAGCGCCGTCAGGAGATCGCGATCCGCCAGCGCCACGTCACCAAGCGCTACCGCGTCTTCTGATGCACGACGCGAGACGGCGAGGCCGGTCGTGATCCTCGACGCGTTCCGACTCGACGGGAAGACCGCGATCGTGACCGGCGCGGGCCGGGGCATCGGCGCGGAGATCGCGCGGGCCTTCGCCGAGGTCG
This sequence comes from Myxococcota bacterium, assembly GCA_044379055.1. Taxonomy (GTDB): domain Bacteria; phylum Myxococcota_A; class UBA9160; order UBA9160; family UBA4427; genus UBA4427. The sequence continues at coordinate 1,599 of JBIPOQ010000618.1, read as the reverse complement.
GGGCCGCGGTGGTCTGCGTCGCGCGGACCCGCGAGGAGCTGCTGCGGACCTGCGCGGCGGTCGAGGAGGTCGGCGGCCGCGCGATCCCGGTCGACTGCGACCTCGTCGCCGGAGACTCGGCGGAGCAGGTCGTCGACGCAGCGCTCGCCGCCTTCGGCCGGATCGACGTGCTCGTCAACAATGCGGGCGGCGGGGGCCACGTCCCGACGCGCCACGCGGCGGACGAGCATTTCGACGCTGCCCTCGCGCTGAACTTCAAGGTCCCCTTCTATCTGACGCGCGCCGTGGCGCCGCACATGAAGGTGCGCGGCGGCGCGGTCGTCAACATCTCGTCGGGCTTCGCGCGGGCGGCGAACGTCGGCTCGATTCCCTACGGCGGAGCGAAGGCGGCCCTCGAGCAGCTGACGCGGATGATGGCGATGGAGTACGCGCCGGCGGTGCGCGTGAACGCGATCCGGGTCGGGGCCGTGACGACGGAGAACATGCAGCGCAATCTGCTCGACGCGATGCCGGGGATCAGCGAGAAGCTCGCCGCCTGGACCCCGCTCCAGCGCCACGGCACGCCGGCGGACATCGCGCAGGCGGCGCTCTATCTCGCGTCGCCCGCCTCGAGCTTCGTCACGGCGCGGATCCTGCCGGTCGACGGCGGCGTCGTCCTGGAGCGCTCGGCGATGGAGCTGATCGCGCGGGCGGAGCGGATGCCGCGCGACTGAGTCGGCGGCGAGGGACGCGCGGCGTGCGTCGACGAGCGAGGCGTGGATCGGGCGCGGCGTGCCCGCCGCCGGGCGGCGATCGGGAGCAGAGAGGCATGACGAGCAGAAAGAACGGAGACGAACGCCGCGGCGCCTCGGCGCGGCGATTCCGGGATCGCTACGGGCCCGCGGCGATCGTGACGGGCGCGGCGCAGGGCATCGGTCGCGCCTTCGCGGACGCGATCGCCGCGCGCGGTCTCGCAGTGTACCTCGTCGATGTGCAAGCGGGGCCCGTCGCACAGGCTGCCCAGGAGGTCGCGGCGAAATTCGGCGTCCGTGCACACCCGGTCGTCGTCGACCTCTCGCAGCGCGATTGCCTCGAGCGTATGCGGGCGGCCGTCCCCGTCGACGAGATCGGCCTCCTCGTCTGCAACGCGGCGATCGGTCAGGAGGGCCCGTTCCTCGAGGAGTCGCTCGAGGCCATCCACCGCGCCATCGACGTCAACTGCCACGCCGCCGCCGCGCTGACCCACGGCTTCGGCGGCGAAATGGCCCGCCGCGGCCGCGGGGGCGTCATCCTGCTCGCCTCGGGCACCGCCCTCCAGGGCTCCCCGCGTTATGCGAGCTACGCCGCGACGAAGGCCTTCAACCTCGTGCTCGGCGAGAGCCTCTGGTACGAATTCCGAGACCATGGGGTCGACGTGCTCGCCTTCGTCCCGGGGCCGACGAACACGCCGGGTCTCCGGCGAAGCCTCCCGAGCTTGAAGGAGGGCGTCGCCGTCGGCCCGATCCAGCTGCCGGGCGAGACGGCGGAGACTGCCGTGCGGGCGCTCGGCCGGGCGGCGAGCGCTTCGCGGCAGAAGGATCATGCGGCCCAGCTCGCGGCGCGCCGGCGGCGCGCGGACGC
>JBIPOQ010000617.1:0-2546 GCA_044379055.1 Myxococcota bacterium | reverse complement strand
ATACGTCGCCGTCATGGCGGGCTGGGGCGGGGCCTTCGCCCTGTCGGGCGGGGAAGCGGCGCTCGAAGCGGGCACGAAGAACAACGCCGGACGACTGCTCGTCTACAAACGGGGCGGCCGGGCGAAGCTCCCGGCCCTGGAAACGATCGAGCGAGAGCTCGCCGCCCTGCCCGCCGATTTCGATCCGGAGCAGGTCGAGCGCGGCAACGCGACCTACCACCAATGGTGTCTCGTCTGCCACGGCGCGGGCGCCGTCAGCGGAGGGGTCCTGCCCGATCTGCGCCAGTCCGCCCCCGAGATCTATTCGATGCTCCCGGAGATCGTCCTGCGCGGCGCCTTCGAGAAGAACGGCATGCCCCGCTTCGACCGCTGGCTCGACGCCGACGACGTCGAGGCGATCCGCGCCTATCTGCTCTCGCGGCGCGCTCGCCTCGTCGAGGCCCGCGCGGGAGACGCCCCCTGAAGCGCGCGCCGCGCGCCCGCCCTCAGTTGACGCGCCGCGACCGCCCCCGCCAGAAGGGCTCTCGCAGCACCGTCTTCAAGAGCTTGCCCGACGGATTGCGGGGCAGCGCGTCGATCCGGTCGATCGAGGTCGGACATTTGTAGCCCGCGAGCCGATCGCGACACCAGGCGAGCAGCTCGGCATCCGAGGCCGCCGATCCGGCCCGGTCGACCACGATCGCCTTCACGGTCTCCCCCCATTTCTCCGAAGGCACGCCGATCACCGCGACGTCCGCGACCCCCGGATGTCCCATCAAGACGTTCTCGATCTCCGCGGGATAGATGTTCTCGCCGCCCGAGACGATCATGTCCTTGACCCGATCGTGGATGTAGAGGTAGCCGTCCCTCAGGTAGCCGGCGTCGCCGGTGCGGAACCAGCCGAGACCCGACGCGTCGCGACCTTCCGGGTAGACCGCGCGGGTCGCCTCCTCGTTGCGCCAGTAGCCCCGCATGTTCTGCTGCGACCAGCACCAGACCTCGCCGACCTCGCCGTCCGGCAGGTCGCGCCGGGACTCGGCATCGACGATGCGGAGCTTCACGTCGCCCCAGGGCCTCCCCGCCGCGCGCAGCAGATGACCGCGCGGACCGCCTGGATCGTGATCTTCGGGGGGCAGGAACGTGATCGCGCCGGAGGTCTCCGTCAGGCCGTAGACCTGCGCGAAGCCGCAGCCGAAGGTCTTCATCGAGCGGACGAGCACCTCCTCCGAAATCGGGGACGCGCCGTAGACGATCCGGCGCATCGAGCCGAAATCCACCTTCTCGACCCCCGGCGTCGACGTCAGGAGATGGAGCACGGCCGGCACGAAGAGCGCGTTCGTGACGCGATGCTGCTCGATCAGGGAGAAGATCTGCGCCGGGACGAGCTCCCGGGCGAGCAGGACCTCCGCCCCCGCATGGAATACCGAGATGCCGAGCCCGCTGCCCGCGATGTGGAAGAGCGGCATCGCGACGAGCGCGACGGCGTCCGCGTCGATCGCCCACTCGCGCACGCCGATCTCGAGGGCGCTCAGCAGGTTGCGGTGGGACAGCTCGACCCCCTTCGGCAGTCCCGTCGTCCCCGACGTGTAGAGCTGGAAGCAGGTCGCATCCGGGTCGCCGGGAAGCCCCGGGGACTGCGCCGGCCCGGCCGTCGCATGCGGGGCGACCCAGTCGGCATAACAGGGAAATCCCCCGCCCTCGCCGAGCACGACGACCTGCTTCACGGTCTCGAGCTTCATCTTCGCGAGGTGTCCGAGGAACTCGGCGCCGATCAGCAGGACGCGGGCCTCCGCGTGATTGAGGATGTACTCCATCTCCGCGGGCGCGAGCCGCCAGTTGACCGCGAGCGTCACCGCGCGGAGCCGCGAGGCCCCGAACAGGAAGGGGAAGAACTCGGGGACGTTGCGGTCGAGGAACGCGACCCGGTGCTGCGGACCGATGCCTTCGGCCTGGAGCGCCCGCGCGACCCGTCCCGCCTCGTCCTGGAGCGCGCGGTAGGTCCAGCTCCGGTCGTCCGCGCGCAGCGCCGGCGCCTCGGGGCGCGTGGCGGCGTGGTATTCCAGGATCTCGTCCAGCGTTCGAAACGACACGGCCCCAGGCAATTCCAGACCGGAAGACATCGTAGGCCTCGTCCTCGTGTTCGACGGGGATCGAACGGCATCGCGGCGGGCGCAGCGTCCGGCTCGATCTCGTCGGCTTCGAGGCTAACATGGGCGAGCGGAGCCCGGTACGCGATCCGCAAAGACCTCGTCGCCCCTCCTTCGTCGGATCGGGCCACCCTCGGCCCCGCGACCGGAGCGATCTTCTGCCCCCGATGCCCGCCGCCGATGTCCCCGCCGGAGCCGCGACGGCGCCCGATCTCGATGCCTCCATCGATCAGGTGATCGATCAGGCCTTCGCGCCGATCGCGACCTTCGTCTCGGAGCTCGTCTTCGTGCCGCTCCCGATCGGGGGCGCCGAGATCCCCTTGATCGTCGCCTGGCTGATCGCCGGCGCGACCTTCTTCACGATCGCGCTGGGCGGTATCAACGTGCGTGGCTTCCGCCATGCGCTGCGCATCGTGATGG
>JBIPOQ010000108.1:0-9375 GCA_044379055.1 Myxococcota bacterium | reverse complement strand
CCGAATGAGCGCTGCCGCGACGCCGGAAAGCAAGACCCTCGATCCCGCCGCGATCCCGCTCGTCGGGACCTCGTTCATCGAGGCGAGCGCCGGCACGGGCAAGACCTACGCACTGACGAAGCTCTATCTCCGACTGCTGATCGAGCACGATCTGCGGCCCGCCGACATCCTCGTCGTGACCTTCACCCAGGCCGCCACGGCGGAGCTGCGCGACCGCATCCGCGCCCGGATCCGCGAGGCGCTCGGGGAAGCGGACGCCGGCGCCGCCGCGCCGATCCTGCGCCGGGCGCTCCAGGGTTTCGACGAGGCCGCGATCTTCACCATCCACGGCTTCTGTCAGCGGACGCTGCAGGAGAGCGCCTTCGAGAGCGGGCTCGCCTTCGAGGCGGAGCTCGTCGCGAAGCCCGATCTGCTGAGACGGGCCCTCGCCCACGATCTCTGGATGCGGCTGCTCGCCGACGAGGAGGATGCCTTCCGCGAGTGGCTCGCAGCGGGGCGCGGACGCCGCCGCTGGACCTTCGAGCCCGACGCGCTGTACCGCATGATGAACGAGCATCTCGGCGCGGACGAGACGATGCCCGTATGGCCCTCGCCGGCGGCGGCGGCGGGCGAAGGGTCACCGCCGCAGGGGACTGGATCGGCCTCGCTGCGCGCGCTCTGTGAGGCCGTCGATGCGGCCTGTCTGCGCTTCGCCGAGCAATGGTCGGCGCGGCGGGAAATCGTGACCGCGCGGCTGCTCGATCCCGCGACGGGGCTGAACAAGGGCTGGTACAAGGCTGATTCGATCCAGGGGACCTGGCTGCCCGAGCTGGACGCGGTCGCTCGTGAGGTCGCCCAGGCGTCTTCGCCTTCCGGGCGGGCGGCGCTTGCGCCGCCCGACTGTCTGCACCGTCTCACGACGGAGGGCATCGCGAAGGGGGTGCGCAAGGGACTCGCCCCGCCCGAAGAGCCCTTCTTCGAGGCCTGCAGCGAGCTCGAGCGCGCCATGGCGGCCCTCGACGAAGCCTTCGATGCCCAGGCCCTCGGGCTCCGCAGGCGCTTCGTCGACGCCGTGCGGGAGGCGGATCGGCGGCGGCGCGGGGAGCAGCACGTGCTCTTCTTCGACGATCTGCTCGCCGAGCTTCGGCGGGCCCTGGCCGAGCCTGGGGGCGAGCGTCTCTGCGAATCGCTGCGCGGGCGCTACCGCTTCGCGCTGATCGACGAGTTCCAGGATACGGACTCCGTCCAGTACGAGATCTTCAACCGCGTGTGGGGCACCGGCGCAGTTCGCGCCGCCGGCGGCGGGCTCGTCTTGATCGGCGATCCGAAGCAGGCGATCTACTCGTTCCGCGGGGCCGACATCCACACCTATCTCGCGGCCCGCGAAGACGCCGGCGCGGCCATCCATTCGCTCGCCGTCAACCAGCGCTCGGAGCCGGCGGTGATCGACGCCGTCAACGCGCTCTTCGGCGCGACCCCCGATCCCTTCGCCCCGGCAGCGATCGAGTTCCATCCGGTCACGCCGACCGAGCGCGAGCGGCCCCTCTTCGAAGCCTCCGAGCGTCATCGGGCGGGCCTGCGCGTCTCGTTCCTCTCGCGCGAGGCGGCCTCGCGTGTCTCGCCGGACGATTGGGAGGAGAAGGGCGCGATCGCGCTGCGCTTCGCGCGGACGCGCTGGATGCAGGCCCTCGCGCGGGACGTCGCGGAGCTGCTCGAGTCCGGGGCGACGATCGGGGGACGGCCGATCGCGCCCTCCGACATCGCGATCCTGGCGCGGAGAAAGCTCGAGCTCGACGGGGCGAGGCGGGCGCTCGAGGGGCTCGGGATCCCGTGCGTCAGCCGCGGAGACGGCAACGTCTTCGAGTCGCGCGAGGCCTGGGAGCTTTCGAGCGTGCTCGCGGCATGGCTCCATCCGGGGGATCTCGGGCGATTGCGCGCCGCGCTCTCGAGCGGGGCCCAAGGCCTCGATGCTCGCGCGCTTGCGGCCCTCGGCGACGATTCGCCCGAGCTCTCCGCCTTCGCCGAGCGTTTCGCCGAATACGGTCGACTCTGGTCGCAGTCGGGATTCGGTCGGGCCTTCGAGACCTGGCGCGCGCGGGAGGGGGTGAGCGAGCGGCTGCTCGCCCATCCGGACGGCGATCGCCGGCTCACCAACTGGCTCCATCTCGCCGAGCTCCTCGCGCGGGTCGCGGCCGAGCGCGGGGCGTCGCGGGCAGGGCTCGTCGCGTGGCTCGATCGCGCCATCGCCGACGAGGCGACGCGGCTCGAGCTCGGGAGCGAGGCGACGCTGCTGCGGCTCGAGCGCGACGACGAGGCCGTCCAGCTCGTGACGCTCCACGGCAGCAAGGGGCTCGAGTACGAGATCGTCTACCTGCCGTGTCTCTGGGAGGGCTTCGAGCGGCAGGGGGTCTCGGAGGATTCGGTCGACGGGGGCGGCAAGCGCCCGCCGATCCGCTTCGCCGATCCGGGCGCGGACGGCCGCCGGAGCCTCGATCTCGGCGTGCTGACGGACGAATACAAGGCGCATCTCGGCCTCGAGAAGATCGAGACGCGCGCCGAGCAGATGCGTCTGCTCTACGTCGGGCTCACGCGCGCGAAGCGCCAATGCATCGTCTTCTGGGGCGCCGCGGGACCGGCTTATGCGAAGTCGCCTCTCGCCCGATTGCTGCTCCGCCCCGAGCTGACGGACGCAGCGAACGATCCCGAGAAGCTCAACGCCGCGCTCAAGGGGAGGGACGACGACGCCTGGCGGGCCGCATGGCAGGCGATCGCGGAGCGCGCGCCGAGCGGCGCGATCGTCGTCGAGGACTCCGATCTCCGGCCGCGGGGGCCCTGGCAGTCGCCCGCCCGCGGCGCGGCAGCGCTCGACTTCGAGCCCGCCCGCCGCCTCGAGCTCCGGCTCCTCGCGACGACGAGCTTCTCGGCGCTCGTTCGCGCGGCCCATCGAGCGGTCGCCGTCGTCGCCGGTCCGCTCGCGACGGGACGCGATCTCGACGTCGAGGTCGACGAAGCTGCCCCGAGCGAGGACGAGGTCGCGGATCTCGCGGGCGAGCTGCATCTCTTTCCGCGCGGCGCCGACGCTGGAACCCTGCTCCACGAGGTGCTCGAGCGCTGCGATTTCTCGGCGATCGACGACGCGGCGGTTCGCCGCCTGGCCGAGGAGTGGCTCGGCCGGAGCGGTCTCGACCGGGCGCTCGCGCCCCAGGTCGTCCACGTCGTCCGGTCCGTCGCCCGGACCCCGCTGCGAAGCTCGCCCCGGCCCTTCCGCCTCGCCGACGTCGCCCCGGGTCAGCTCCTGCCCGAGCTCGAGTTCACCCTCGCGGCGCCCGGAGAACCCGGAGGTCCCGGTTTCTCCGCCGCCGCCCTCGCGCGGATCCTCGGGAGCGCCCCCGTCGGATCGCCCCTCGCACGTTATGCGGAGCGAGCGGGATCGCTGTCCTGGACGTTCCTCTCGGGCTATCTGCGCGGCTTCATGGACGCCGTCTTCTGCGACGGCGAGCGCTACTTCGTGATCGACTACAAGTCGAACCATCTCGGCGCGTGCCAGCGCGACTATCGCCCCGACCGACTCGTCGAGCCGATGATCGCGAACGACTACGTGCTGCAGTATCTCCTCTACACCGTCGCTCTCGATCGCCACCTCGCGAGCCGTCTCGCCGACTACGACTACGAACGTCATTTCGGCGGCGCCTACTATCTCTTCCTGCGCGGCCTGGCGGAGAGCCACGAGCCGGGCTGCGGGATCTTCTTCGACCGGCCCGATCGGGAGACCGTCCGGCGGGTCTCGGCGCTGCTCGGCGCCGGCGTGGGGGAGGGGCGATGAGCGCGGCGCGGCCGATCCGACGCGACGACGGCGATCGCCGGGAGGGCCCGGGCGCCGATCCGATCGAACGCGCGCGGCGTCTGGGGATCTTGTCGCCCCTCGATCAGCATTTCGGCCATCGTCTCGCGGCGCTCTTCGACGAGAATGATCCCGCGGTGCGCTGGGCCGCGGCGCTCGCCTGTCGCCAGGAATCCCTGGGCCACGTCTGCGCCGACCTGCCCCGGCTCGCCGCCGAGGGTCTCGTGAGCGACGACGGGTCGGCGGCCGGCGAGATGCCCGTCCTCGTCACGCACGCGTCCCTGGACGCCTGGCTCGCCGCGGTCGCGGCGAGTCCCCTCGTCGAAACCGTTGCGATCGGGAACGGACCCGCGAGCGCGGCGACGCCGATCCTCGAGAACGAGGTCCGCCCGCTCGTCCTCGACGGACGGGGCCGCCTCTACCTGCGCCGGCTCCACCGCGCCGAAGGCGAGCTCGCTCGGGCCGTGCTTCGCCGCATCGCGCGCCCCGACCTCGCACTCGCCGGCTTCGACGTCGCCGGGGCGATCGAACGGGTGCTCACCGATCGACTCACGCCCGGCGACGCCGCGCCGCGCCGCGCCCTCGAGGTCGGTCTCGCGCGGCCGCTCACGCTCCTCACCGGCGGTCCCGGTACCGGCAAGACGACCCTCGTCGCTCGCCTCGTGCGCCTGCTCGCGCTGCATGCGCTCGAGACGAAGGGCAGGGCGCCCCGGATCCGACTGCTCGCGCCGACCGGCAAGGCGGCAGCGGCAATGGCGAGCTCGTTCGCGCGGGAGCGCGCCGTCCCGGGTCTCGACGAAGCGCTGCGCGCGGCGTTGCCGACGAGCGCCGAGACGATCCATCGCGCGCTCGCCCGTCGCCCCCGGAGCGGGGAGCGGCGGGGCGCCGATGGGCTCGCGCTCGATGCGGACGTGGTCGTCGTCGACGAGGTTTCGATGGTCGATCTCGAGCAGATGACGCGGCTCTTCGCGGCCTGCGAGTCGGTGCCGCGTGTCGTGTTGCTCGGCGATCCGCGGCAGCTCGCGTCGGTCGAGGCGGGGGCAGTGCTGGCGGATCTGTGTGGGGACGGGGCAGGGGAGGCGGCCGTCCCGGACCTCGAGCGCTCGATCGTTCGCCTCTCGAAAAGCCATCGCTATCAGGCGGCGGGCGGCATCGGATTGCTGGCCGAGGCGGTCCGGGCGGGGGACGCGGATCGCGCCCTCGAGATCCTCGCCGATCCCCGGATCTCGGACGTCGAGCGCCGGGAGATCGAATCCCTCGAGCGTCTCGCGGCGATCCTCTCGGCCGAGGTCCGGCGCCAGCAGGCGGCGCTCGCGGCGGAAGCGTCCTTCGCGGCGAAGCTCGCCCGGCTGACGGACCACCGCGTCCTCTGCGCCCATCGCCGCGGCCCCTTCGGCGTCGAGAGCCTCGCGCGGATCCTCGACGAGGCGGCCGCCCTCGAGCGGCGGACGTCGAGCCGCGCGGCGCAGTGGCCCGGGCGACTCCTGCTCGTCACGCAGAACGCCCCCGATCAGGGCCTCTGGAACGGCGACGTCGGGCTCGTCGAACGGCTGCCCGAGGGCCTGCGCGCGCTCTTCAGCGATCCCGACGGCAGTATTCGGACGCTCTCCGTCGCCCGCCTCCCGGCCCACGAGAGCGCGATCGCGATGAGCGTCCACAAGAGCCAGGGCTCGGAGTTCAAGACGGTCGATCTCGTGCTCGCGCCCGTGGCGACGCGCCTGATGACCCGAGAGCTGCTGTACACCGGGATCACGCGCGCGCGAGAGCGTCTCCGCATCCACGCGAGCGAAGCGGTCCTGCGCGCGGCGATCGCGCGGCGCGCGCGGCGCGACTCGGGCCTCGTCGATCGCTTGAGGGCGGGCTGAACATGGTGGCACGGCGCGGCGGACCGACGAAGCGGGACGGGGCGGGCGATTCGAAGCACGGGGGCAAGCACGGGGGCAAGCAAGCGGGGGATCGCGAGCGGAAGCCCGGGCGCGGCGGCGGGGCGCGGACGCCCGGTGCCGGCGGCGCGAAGGCGGGTCCGCCGGTCGAGGCGAAGACCGGGCGCGTCGTCGCGCATCATGGTGTCGCCGTGCTCGTCCGCTTCGACGCGGGGGGCACGCGCCAGATCTGGCTCACGCCCGAGCAGCGCGCAGTCGTCGGCGATCGGGTGACGGTCACGGGCGAGCGGCTCGAGGCGCTGCCGGCCCATGGCGTGTTGCGGCGGCGGGATCCGCGCGGGCGCGAGCGCACGATCGCCGTGAACCTCGACCGGCTCTTCATCGTCGTCGCGGCGGAGCCCCGCGAGCAGCCGGGCTACATCGATCGCGGCATCGTGATCGCGCGCTCGGCGGGCATCACGCCGACGCTCGTCGTCAACAAGCTCGACCTGCCGGGGTCGGAAGCGCTCGTCGCCCGACTCGTCGAGATCTACGGCGGATCGTGCGCCGTCCTCTCGGTCTCGGCCTCGGAGCGCATCGGGCTCGACGCGATCGGCGAGCGGCTCGCCCCCGACCAGATCGGCGCGCTCGTCGGGCCGTCGGGCGTCGGCAAGAGCTCGCTCCTGAACGCGCTCGTCCCCGATCTCGCGCTCGCGGTGTCCGAGCTCAACCGCGGGAGCGGGCACGGCCGCCACACGACGACGACCGCGACGCTCCACGCCCTCGCCGGCGGCGGCACCCTCGTCGATACGGCCGGCTTCAAGGATTTCATCGCCGTCGACGTCGAGCCGGCGGAGGTCGCGGCCTGCTTTCCCGGCTTCGAGGGCGCCTTCGAGACCGGCTGTCGCTTCCGGAACTGCCTCCACCGCAGCGAGCCCGATTGCGCCGTCCTCGCCGCCGCCGCCGAGGGTCGGATCGCCCCGCGCCGGCTCGAGGCCTACTCGGCGCTGCTCGACGAGCTCGCTTCGTCCTCGGGAGGGCGATCCACGGATCCCGGGTTCCGCAAATCCTCGAGATAGGCCGCGTGGTCGTCCGGGGTCTCGAAGCTGATCCCGCCGAGCTTGCCCGCCCGCAGGTCGCGTACGAAGAGGTCGGCGGCGCGTTCGAGGTCGACGTGACCTCCGGAGCGGAGCGCGCCGCGCCGTCTTCCGACCGCCTCGAGCAGGGCGACCGCCCGCGACGCGTCCCGGGGATCGTCGGAGGTTCTGCCGACGATCCGCTCGATCTCGTCGCCGAGCTCGAAGCGGTCGCGGAGGGCCTCGGCATAACGCGCGGCGACGAAGCGGATCGACCAGCAGGCGACGTCGATCAGATCGAAGGCGGCGTCGCCGACGGCGCCGCTCGCGGCGAGTCGGTAGGCGCCCTCCTGGTCGTCGAGCTTCGGCCAGAGCACGCCGGGGGAGTCGAAGATCGAGAGGTCCCGGTCGAGCTCGACGCGCTGGGCGTGGCGCGTGATCGCGGGCTTGTCGCCGGTCTTCGCGACGCGACGGCCGGTCAGCGAGTTGATCAGGGTCGACTTTCCGACGTTCGGGATGCCGACGACCATCGTGCGGAGCGTGCGGCCCGGGCCTCCGCGATGGGGCGCGAGCTCGCGGCAGCGGGCGAGGATCGGGCGCACGCTCTTCGCGTCGATCATGGCGAGGGCGAGCGGACGCACGCCGGGCCAGGCGTCCTGCCAGGCCGCGGTGACCGCCGCGTCGGCGAGGTCGGCCTTCGAGAAGAGGGTCAGGATCGGCTTCCGGGCGGCGAGCTTCGCGAGCAGGGGATTGCGGCTCGAGAGCGGGAGGCGTGCATCGACGAGCTCGATCACGACGTCGACCTGCTTCAGGGCGTCGGCGATCTCGCGCCGCGCGCGATTCATGTGTCCGGGAAACCAGTGGATCGGCATCGGGCGTCTCGCGACCTCTCGAGGGCCGCCGAAGGAGAGCAGAAGGATCGGGGACGATAGCGGGCGGTCGCGAGAGGGGGGTAAGCTCGCGCGCGGGAGGTGGGGAGGATGGCATTCGAGTCGATTCGGGGGCTCCTGGGCCGGGAGGCGAGCGGCGGGCGCGCGCTGGTCCGCGGTTGGCTCCGCACGGTGCGCCACGCGAAGGGCGTCTCCTTCCTCGACGTCTCGGACGGCTCCTGCCTGTCGGGGATCCAGGTCGTGGCGAGCCCCGAGACGGAGGGCTTCGAGCCCGTCGTCCGCCATCTGACGACCGGCTCCGCCGTCTCGGTCGAGGGCCTGCTCGTCGACTCCCCCGGCAAGGGCCAGCGCTTCGAGGTCCATGCCACGAAGGTCGAGCTCGTCGGCGCCGCCGGCTCCGAGTACCCGCTCCAGAAGAAGCGACACAGCTTCGAGTTCCTGCGCACGATCGCCCATCTGCGCCCGCGGACGAACACGATCGGCGCCGTGCTCCGGATCCGGAACGCCGCGGCGATGGCGATCCACGAGTTCTTCCAGCACGAGGGCTTCTTCTACCTGCATTCGCCGATCGTGACGGCCTCGGACGCCGAGGGCGCGGGCGAGATGTTCCGGGTCACGACCCTCGATCTCGAATCCCCGCCGCGCACCGCGGATGGGCGGGTCGACGACGCGGCCGACTTCTTCGGCCGTCCCTCGTTCCTGACGGTCTCGGGGCAGCTCGAGGCCGAGATCGGGGCCCTCGCCCTCTCGCGCGTCTATACCTTCGGCCCGACCTTCCGCGCCGAGAACTCGAACACCGCCCGGCATCTCGCGGAGTTCTGGATGGTCGAGCCCGAGGTCGCGTTCTGCGACCTGAACGACCTGGCGGAGCTCGCCGAGCGCTTCCTCAAGTTCGTGTTCGCGAAGGTCCTCGAGCGCTGTCCCGAGGACATGGCGTTCTTCGCCGAGCGGGTCGAGCCGAAGGCGATCGAGCGCATGCGGACGGTGATCGACCAGCCCTTCGAACGGATCCCGTACCGCGAGGCCGTCGACATCCTCGCGCGCTCGGGCGAGACGTTCGAGTTCCCGGTCGGCTTCGGTCGCGATCTCCAGAGCGAGCACGAGCGCTGGCTGACCGAGACCCACGTCGGCCGCCCCGTCGTCGTCACCGACTGGCCGGCCTCGATCAAGGCCTTCTACATGTATCGCAACGACGACGCCGAGACGGTCGCGGCGATGGACGTGCTGGTCGGCGGCGTCGGCGAGCTGATCGGCGGCTCCCAGCGCGAGCACCGGCTCGAGAAGCTCGAGGCGACGATCCGGGGCCAGGGCCTCGATCCCGCCGCCTACTGGTGGTACCTCGACCTGCGGCGCTATGGCAGCGTTCCGCATGCGGGCTTCGGCCTCGGGTTCGAGCGCCTCGTCCAGTTCATGACGGGCATGGCGAACATCCGCGACGTCATCCCGTTCCCGCGCGTGCCGGGGCAGGCCGAGTTCTAGGCGCGCGTCGTCGCGCCGCGGATCGATCGCGGCCTCGGTCGGCGGTTGGGCCGGCGGATGGATCGGCGGATAGGCCGGCGCGTGGATCGGCCCGTCCCCGTCACGCGGCGCAGACGAAATCGATGCCGTCGCGGTAGCCGTCGGCCTCGAGGGCCTGGCGGATCCGGGCCCGAGGCTCGGCGCCCGCGACCGCAGCGATCAGCGGGAGTCGGCGGAGATCCGCCCGGGCGGCGAGGGCGCTCGGCGGG
>JBIPOQ010000616.1:0-2553 GCA_044379055.1 Myxococcota bacterium | reverse complement strand
CCCCGCTCGAGCAGCACGCGGCGCAGCGTGCCGCCGACGAGCGCGAGCAGCACATCGTTCAGCTTGACCCCGAAATGCTTCTTCAGCTCCCGCAGCGGACCGAGCGGGAGCTTCGTGAAGGCGAAGTCGCGATGGCGCGAGAGCCGGCTGCCGTTCCAGGAGACCCGGGGCACGGCCGACTCCTCGCGACGCAGGCGCGGGAGCGGCAGCGCGGCGGGGACCCGCGCGAGATCGCGCAGCGCGCGCCCGGCATGGAGCGCCATGCGCGTCTGACGCCGGAGCCCGTTCTCGAGCGCGCGCCGACCGATCTCCCAGAGCGCGGGGGGACGCGGCAGCCCCTCGCTCGTACTCGCCGCCGCGAGCGGGGGCTGGCCGGGATCGGGGGAGAGGTCCATCAGGATCTCGGTGAGCCCGATGCCCGATTGGCCGTCCACGAGGCAATGGTGAACCTTGATCAGCACCGCGATGCGGCCGCCCTCGAGGCCCTCGATCCACCAGCACTCCCAGAGCGGGCGCGACCGATCGAGGGGCTGCGCATGCAGGAAGCTCGCGAGGCGCGCGAGGGTCTGGCGATCCCCCGGCGCGGCGAGCGCGATCCGCCGCACGTGCTCGCGAACCTCGAAGCCCGGGTCCTCGACCCAATAGGCACAGTCGAGTCCGAAGGGGACCTCGCGCAGCTTCCACTGAAAGCGCGGGATCAGCGCGGTCCGCTCGCGCAGGACGGAGAGGAAGCTCTCGAAGCCGAAGTCCGTGCGGGTCGAGGGATCGAGGATCGAGAGCCCCGCGATGTGGCACGGCGCTTCCGACGTCTCCATCGCCACGAAGACGGCATCGCCATCGGCGAGTTGGAGGATGTCGCGGGGCTCGGACGGTGTCATCGCGAGCTCTCCCGGCCGACGGCAGGGATGCGCTGCGCCGCGGGCCTGGATGGACGGTGGAGTTCGGTCGAAGCGGGGGGATCGCGCGGGAGGTTAACGATGATCGCGACCGGCCGCAGCCCTCGCCGCTCCGCGAGCCCTCAATACTGCACGGCAATCCGAAGCTCGCGGCGGTCGTCGGTCCAGCCGATGCCGAGTCCCCAGGTCGGCTCGGGCGCCCGCGCCTGCCGCTCCTGCTGACCGCGCAGCCGGCAGAGCTCCTCGGCGATGTCCCGATGGATGCGGAGCCGCTTCGAGAGCTCGCTCCCTCCGAGTCCGACCGAGAGGAGCCCCATCACCGCCAGCGCGCCCGCGCCTGCGGTGAGTCCCCAGCGCAGCTCGTCGGAGCAATCGTCTCCGTCCCAGCACTGGTACTGCACGGTCGCCGCCGACGAGATTCCCGAGCTCACCATCCAGGCCCCGAAGCCGACGGCGAGCACCGGTCCGTCGAGGGGAATTCGCTCCCTCTGCTCGACGAGCGCCTGGATCCGGCGGTCGAGATCATCGTTCGACTCGGCCCCTGCGCCGCGGCCGGCCGGCAGCGCCAGCAGCACGACGAGCCCGATGCGAACGAGCCGGCTCGAGAGCCTTTGCGCGCGATCCATGCCGCTCCTCCGACGGCCAACCCTACCCCAAAGCCCGTGGCGGCGAAGCCGCTGCGCCTGCGACAGACTCCCCCGCATGGATCCGACCCCGCTCGCCGCAGGCAGCGTCTCGCTGCGCCTCTACGCCCCCGATCTCGAGGCCGAGGGCATCGTCGCCGAGCTCTGCGCGCAGGCCGCAACAGGCGCCCGCGCCGGCTTCGACGGCGTCATGTTCGCCGAGCACCACGGAGGATTCGGCAGCTACCTCCCGAACCCGATCCAGCTCGCGACCTTCGCGCTCGAGGCGATGCAGAGCGGATGGGCGGCGGCGTGTCCGATCCTGCTCCCGCTGCGTCATTGGTCGCAGACGGCGGAGGACCTCGCCTGGCTCGCCGCCCGTCATCCGGGGCGCGTCGGGGCGGGCTTCGCCGTCGGTGGGCTCGCCCAGGACTTCGAGCTCGCGGACCTCGACTGGGCGACGCGCTTCCGCGCGACCCGGGAGGCGCTGCCGCGGATCATCGGGGCGCTTCGGGGCGAAGCGCCGGAGCCCCTGGGCCGGGATGCGGCGCTCCGCCGCTGCAAGCAGGCGCCGGTGCCGGTCGTCGTCGCGGCCCAGAGCCGGCCAGCGGTGCTCCGCGCAGCGGGTCTGGGCGTCGGCCTGCTCTACGACTCGCTGCAGACCCCGGAGCACCTCGCCTCCCTCTCTCGCCTCCATGCCGAGGCCGGGGGACCGCCGCAGCGGATCCTGATCCGCCGCGTGTGGCTGGGGCGTGCGCCCGACGAGGCCTCGAAGAGTCAGCTCGCGTTCTACAAGAGCTACACGTCGGAGAAGACCCAGGCGAGCTGGGGCGGCGACGAGCTCGTCGCGGCCGAGAGCGGCGACGAGCTCGCCGAGCGACTCGCCCTCGCGGCCCGGCAGACGGACTCCCAGGCGCTCAACCTGCGGATCCACCAGGTCGGCGTCGACCCGATGGCGATCCGCGAGCAGATCGAGCGCCTCGGGCGCGAGGTGCTGCCGAGCCTGCGCGCGCGGCTACGCGGGGACGGCAGCG
>JBIPOQ010000615.1:0-2555 GCA_044379055.1 Myxococcota bacterium | reverse complement strand
GACGAGCGGTCCGCTCTCGGCGTCGCCGACGGCGATGCCCGCGACGTGGGTTCCGTGGTCGCAGCCCGCGATCGCGCACGGCACCGCCGCGCCGTCGCCCAGCATCTGGCTCATGCCGTTCGGGCAATCGTCGTCGAGGGAGAAGCAGGCCTCTTCGATCAGGCGGTCGGCGAACATCGGATGATCGACGTCGACGCCGGTGTCGATCACGGCGACCGCGAAGCCGTCGCCGTCGTGGGTCGCGGCATGAGCGACATCCGCCCCGATCTGCGGAACGCTCTCGAGCAGGCTCGCGCGGTGGACCCCATCGAGCTCGATCGTCTGCGTCGGGGTCTCGACGATCAGGTTGAGGAGCGCGCCGGGCGAGAGGCGCGCGGCGCCCTGGCCGAGCAGCGGAAAGACGCGCAGGTCGTCGACGGACGGGGTGCGCCCGCCGGAGTCGAGGGTGCGGGCCAGGCCCGCGGCGTCGACGTTCGCAGAGGCCTCGAACACGACGCGCACGCTGCCCTCGAGCGCCGCTGCCTCGACGATCTCGGGGGAGACGGCGAGGGGACGGACGCGGCGCGCATCCTCGATCGCGCGAGAGAGGACGGCGCGGATGGTGTCGGGTGCGGCGGTATCGAGCGAGGCGGGCGAGACGCGGACCGGCTCGGCGACGGGGACGGCCGGAGGCGCGTCGGGCGAGTCATCGGCACTGCCCCGCGCGACGTCGGCGACGTCGAGCCCCGTCGTTGCGGCCGGCGCGCGGGCCGGACCGGGGCTCGCCGCCGGAGGGGCCTTCGCATCGGGCCGGTCCGATCGCGCGCCGGGCATGGGCGAGTCGACGGCGCCCCTTCCATCGGGCGTTGCCAGGACGGCGAGGGCCAGCCCGGCCGCGCAAAGCCCCAGACCGAGCCCGGCGATCCACCGCTTCGGAAACGTCATGACGGGCTCCCGTGGGACGAGTGGTGTGTTTTAGCCACGGCCTCAAATCGGGTCCGGGTCGGGAGATCTTGAAGCCTGGTTCTGTCCGGCCTGGATTTTCCCAGGGGCGGCGGGGAAGAGCCCCTCGTCAGCCCGGGGTTTGCCCCATCAAGTCAGTCGTCCCGAGCGCCGTAGGGCAACCGAGGGAGGAGCCATGGCGATCGGAGCGGCGGAGATCGGCGAGAACGGCCTCGGCGCAGCCGGCGCGAGCGATCGTTTCGCCGATGCCGCGATCGCGGCGGCGCGTTCGCTCGCGCAGTCCGATCCGACCTTCGCCCGCTGGGTCGATCCCTTCGCGCGCGCCATCAAGCGCAAACGTCTCCGACTCCCTTCTCTCTCGCCCACCGTGCACCGCATCCTGAAGCTGATCGAGAGCGCGGATGCCCACCTCGACGATCTCGCGACCGCCGTCGACAGCGATCCGGCGCTCGCGACGCGCATCATGGGCGTGGCGAACAGCTCCTTCTTCCGGGGCTCGAGCGAAGTCGGCAGCGTGCGGGATGCGTTGATTCGGATGGGTGTGCGCGAGGCTCGCACGATCGTGATCGTCGTGGCCCTGCGGTCGACGGTGTTGCGCTCGCCGGGACTCGGCGAACTCGCCCATGGCATCTGGAAGCATGCGCTGCTCTCGGCCTCGGCCTGCCAGGAGATCAGCACCGAGCTTCCGCGCTGGGAGAGCTCGGGCTTCCTCGCGGGTCTCGTCCACGAGCTGGGTCAGCTCGCGGTGCTCTCCTTCGCCTCGGAGTTGCCTGCCTGGCAGGAAGATGGAGCGGTGCCGAGTCCCGCAGTCGTCGCGACGATGGCCGACGCGACCCTGGTCTCGCTCGGAGCGATGATCCTCGAGTCCTGGGGATTTCCGCCGGTCTTCTGCGAAGCGGTCTTCGGTCAGCGCAGCGTCGATCAGATCGACGGGGAGGCGGCCGAGCTCTCGGCAGCGATCGATCTCGGCCACCGGATCGCCGAGCGCATCGAGCAGGGATGGCCGAAGGACCCTGCAGATCTCGACCCCGGGCTGCTCGCCTCGGGCGCCCGCCTGGGTCTCGACGCCGATCGCCTCGTCGACATCGCCGGCGAGGCCGAAGCCAACTTCGAGGCCCTGAGCAAGCTGAGCTGAGGGCAGCTTTCGCGGGTCAGCGCGACTCGGCGTCCGTCGACTCGCCGACCCAGGCAGGAAGGCTCGCACCCCGCTGCGCCGTCTCGGTCC
This sequence comes from Myxococcota bacterium, assembly GCA_044379055.1. Lineage (GTDB taxonomy): Bacteria > Myxococcota_A > UBA9160 > UBA9160 > UBA4427 > UBA4427. The sequence goes on along the minus strand of JBIPOQ010000615.1, from coordinate 388 downwards.
TCCCCATCCCTGCCGGCATCGGCGCCTCGACCACCGAGACCGACAAGGCGGCTTCGGGCGCCTGCATCATCGTCTCTCGCTCGGGTCCCGGCCGGGCCGCCGTCTTCGCCGGCGAGTGCATCTGCGCGGGTTCCGCGGGCTCCGCCGGTTGGTACTCGATGAGATCCACCGAGAGCACGAGCAGGCCCAGCATCGCCGGCACGACCAGGAAGGGTCCCGCGATGCGCGCGCGCCGCTGCCAGCGACGTGCGCGACGTCGGGCGAGCCGATCCGCTTGCGATTCCGTCGAGTCGAGCATGGCCGAGCCTCCCGCTGGCGAAACGTCGCCGAACGGGATTCGGGATCGGGCGGTGACCCGAGAGGCATGAGGGGAAAGCAGGGGCGGGCG
>JBIPOQ010000107.1:0-9386 GCA_044379055.1 Myxococcota bacterium | reverse complement strand
GGTCCTGACCTGCACCCAGGCCTTCGCGCGCGTCATGATCGAGACGAAGCGGCCCGGCGTCATCATCAACGTCGCCTCGGTCGGCGCCTATCGCGCGTCGCCGCGCCTCGTCCCCTACGGCGCGTCGAAGGCGGGCCTGATCCAGGCGACGGGCACCCTCGCGCGGGAGCTCGCGCCCCACGGCATCCGCGTCTGCGGCGTCGCGCCCGGCATGGTCGACACCGACTCGCTGCGCGAGTGGTTCGACGAGAAGGGACTCGCCGCCCGGGGACGCAAGCTGCCGGCCGGGCGGATCGGCGTGCCCGACGACATCGGGCGCGCGGTCCTCATGCTGGCGTCGGATCTCGGGTCCTGGATCTACGGGACGACGCTGATCGCCGACGGCGGCGAGCTGCTCGGCGACGTCCACTGAGCCCGCCCATGGATCGCGCGGCGACGACCCGAGCCCGGCGCTTCCCGAGCGTCGACGAGCTGATCGATCAGGCCCGTCGGGAGACGGGCCTCACGGCGTTCGGAACCGACGAGTTCCTGCCGCCGCTCGGCGCTCTCGTCGACTCCCTCGAGCACGAGTCGGACCTGAACGCCACGGGCGTCGCGCTCCAGCGCGAACGGATCGTCGAGCTGCTGAAGAACCGCCTGCGCTTCCAGGCCCATCTCGAGCGTCATCCCGAGATCCTCGACGAACGGCTCGAGCCCCCCATCGTGATCCTCGGCCTGCCGCGGACCGGGACCACGATGCTCCAGCGCCTCGTCTCGACCGACCGGCGCTTCATCGCGACGCGCTGGTACGAGGTCCGCTTCCCGGTGCCCGCCCTCGACTGGGACTTCGACGACGCGACCGACGAGCGCATTCCCTTCGCGAAGGCCGAGGTCGCGGCCCTGATCGCGGCCAACCCCGAGCTCCTCTCGATCCATCCCCTCGACGCGCTCGCGCCGGACGAGGATCTGATGCTGCTCGAGAACTGCTTCCTGAGCAGCGTCCCCGGCTCGCAGGTCCGGATGCCGGGCTACAACGCCTTCTACGAGGCCGACGACGGCCGGATCTCGACCGCCTACCACCGCAAGCTGCTGCAGTTCCTGCAGTGGCAGCGAAGGCGCGCGGGCCACGCCGTCGACGGCAAGCCGTGGCTCCTGAAGGCGCCGGCCCACGGTTCCATCATCGACGCGATGCTCGCCGTCTACCCGGGCCTGCGCTGCATCACCTCCCACCGCGATCCGCTCGCCTGCATTCCCTCGATCAGCAGCCTGTACGTCGAGACCTGGCGGATCTACTCCGACCGTCTCGATCCGAGCGAAGCCGGCCGCTATACCGCCCACTACTACGGTGAAGCCCTCGAACGCGTGCGCGCCGCCACGCGCCGCGAGCCCGGGCGGTTCCTCGACGTCGAGTACGAGGACCTCATGAAGCGTCAGGACGAGGCGCTCGAGCGGATCTACGCCTTCCTCGGCTGGCCGATCACCGACGAGGCGCGCCGAGGCTTCGCGCGCTGGCGCGCCGAGAATCCTCGCGACAAGCGCAAGCCCCACCACTATGCGATCGAGGAATTCGGCCTGACGCGCGAGGGGCTCGCGAGGACCTACGCCGAATACCGTGCGAGCCGCGGCTACGACCGCGGCGATTGAACGGCGAGGGCTTCAGTCCCGCAACGAGAACGGCGTGAAGTCCGTGTGCCGGTCGAACCAGTCCTCGTTCTCCTGGCGCTTCAGCCAGCCAACGATCGCGTAGGTCAGCGGCGTGAAGACGATCTCGACGGAGACCTTGAAGGCCCAGTTGAAGGCGATGACCTTCATCATCGTCCCGGGCTGCCAGGTCCCGAGGAACGCGATCGGGTAGAAGAGGGCGCTGTCGACGAGCTGCCCGACCGCCGTCGAGCCGATCGTGCGCGTCCAGAGATGACGACCCTCGGTCCAGATCTTCATCTTCGCCATGACGTAGCTGTTCATGAAGTCGCCGCACCAGAAGGCGACGATCGAGGCGACGACGATCCGCCCGGTGTTGCCGAAGACGACCTCGAGGGCCGGCTGGATCGTCGCGTTGAAGGGCTCGTTCGGATCCGCCGGCATGTGGATCACGAAGAGCCCCATGATGGTCGCGAAGATCATCGAGATGAAGCCTGCCCAGATGACCTTGCGGGTCCGCGCGTAGCCGTAGACCTCGGTCAGCACGTCGCCGAAGATGTAGGAGATCGGGAAGAAGAGGTTCCCGGCACCGAAGGTCAGCCCGAACAGGATGCAGGTCTTGCCCGGCCCGATCAGGTTCGAGCAGAGCAGGACGGTCACGAAGCCCGCCATGACGAGGTCGTAGTAGCGGTAGTGGCGGGGGTTCGAGACGGGGGCCTGCTCGAGCGATTCGGTGGAGGCGGTCATCGGTGGGGGCCAGGTTCCTTTCGTTCGGGGGTTCTACTCGTTCCGCGCAGGCTTCGCCCGCTCGCGGTCGAGCTCCGGATCCCGCCCCGGGCCGAGGCTCGCGGGCAGCGGCAGGATCTCCCGCTTCGCGAGCGCGATCCGGATCTCCGCCCAGACCGGCGCGGCCTTCGGATAGCCGGCGTAGTTCGTGAAGTGGATCAGCCACTCCCAGAGCTCCGCGGGCGTCAGATCGCCGCTGTCGAGGGCCCCCTCGATGTGCGAGATGTAGCCCGGCGGCGAGGCCGCGTAGGCGGCGGCCGTCAGCGAGATGAGCCGCCGATCGCGCATCGAGAGTCCGGGGCGGGTCCAGATCTGCGCGAAGACCTGCTCCTGGCTCATCTGCAGCCAGGGGTCGTCGTTCGGGATGTCGGCGTAGACCCGTCGCTGCATCGCGCGACCCCGGGCCGAAGCGTCGGTCCCGGAACCGGCTTCGGACGGGTGCTCGAGCCGCGGAGGCGCGGGCTCCGGCGCCTCCGCGCGGGCGGATCGAGGGGTCGCTGAGGCGGCGACCAGGGCTCCGGTCAGGACGACGAGCGGGAGCGTTCGAATCGCGATCGGGATCGCGAGCCCCGCCGTTCGAGAGGCGCGTCGGAACATGTCGATCCCTCCCTCAGGCGACGTCCATCCGGTACAGCCGGACTGCGTTGTCGTGGAGGATCCGGCGCTTCACGTCGGCCGGTACGCCGGCGAAGTTCTTCTCGATCCACTGGCGCGACTCCGGGAAGGTCGAGTCCGAATGCGGGAAGTCGGAGGCCCACATGTAGTTGTCGCGGCCGAAGATCTGATGGGTCGCCGGCCCGACCGGATCGTCCTGGAAGGTCGCGAAGAGCTGGCGGCGGAGATAGAAGCTCGGCGGCTCGGGGGTCGCGTCGGGCCAGAGCGCGCAGTACTTCTCGTGGCAGTGGTCCATGCGGTACATGAAATGCGGGATCCAGCCGACGTCGTTCTCCGCGGACACGATGCGCAGACGCGGGAAGCGGTGGAGCACGCCGCCGAACACGATCCGCGCGAGCGAGTCCTGGATCTCGTGGAGCACGCTCATGTACCAGACGCCCGAATGGGTTCGGCCCTGCACGGCGTTGCTGACCGCGTTGCTGACGCGACCGCGTCCCGCGATGATGTGGAGCGAGACGGGCAGCTCGAGGGCCTCCGCGGCGCGCCAGAACGGATCGTAGGCGGGGTCGTCGTAGGGGCGGTCCTCGGGCGGGGCCCCCCAGATCATCGCGGCCCGCATGCCCTGCTTCGCGATGGCTTCCAGATCCTGGACGGCGAGGGACACGTCTTCCAGGGAGACGAGGCCCGCGCCGTAGAGCCGGCGCGGATCGTGGCGGCAGTATTCGGCGAGCCAGTCGTTGTAGGCGGCGAAGCAGGCGCGCTGGAGCTCGCCGTCGGTCAGCGCGAAGAGCTTCATGCCGAGCGACGGATAGAGGACCTCGGCATCGATGCCGTCGAGCTCCTGATCGGCGATGCGGGCGACGGGATCCCAGCCCGAGGGCCGCGCCTCCGCATAACCCGCCTTCTGGAACTCCGCGAGCGCCTGGCCCGAACGGCCGGCGGCGAAGCCGCCGGAGACGGGGAAGGGCGCCGTGCCCTCCGCGACGAAGAGCCAGGCCGGGCCCGCGCCGGGGTTCTTCGTGACGTAAGGGGCGCGATCGCGGAAGCGTCGATCGACGCGCTCCTGCCAGAGATCCGCCGGCTCGGTGACGTGGGAGTCGGCCGAAATGACGCCGTGCTTCGCCATGGAATTCCTCCAGCTCGGGATCGACCGACTCTACTCCGCTTGCGGCGCGCGTCGACACCCCGGAATTCCCGACTCGTCCCGGGCGCGCCAGGCGGTAGAATGCCCGCATGGATCGAATCGATGCCCTCGCCGAAGCCATGCCCGCCACCGGTCGGATCGAGAGCGACGCGCTGCGCCGGGCCGTCCTGCGGACCTGGGCCGCGTCCCTCGAGCGATCGCCGTACGCCGACCTCGCGGTGTCGCCCCAGGCGCCCCACATGCCCGCACGGCCGCTGCTCTCCCACGTCAACGAGGTCAACGCCCGGGCCCTCGACCTGATCGACGTCGCGCGCCGCGAGTACGGGCTGCGCGTCGACTCGGATCTCGCCCTCGCGACCGCGATCCTCCACGACGTCGACAAGCCGATGATCTATCGATACGACGGGAACGCCTTCACCTACGCAGCCGGCCGCACGCTCCGCGACCACGGCGCCCTCGGCGCCGAGCTCTGCCTCGAGCACGGCATCCCGCTCGAGATCGCCGAGATGGTGCGCCACCACAGCGCCTTCGCGTCCCAGGGCCTGCCCGGAACCGTCGAGGGCACGATCGTCCACTACGCGGACTGGATCTCGAACGATTTCGCGGCGGTCCTGATGGGCGTCGACACGATCCACGCCAGCACCCGGCCCGTGCCGAAGAACGCGAAGCCGTAGCGACCGGTCGCATCGCCCGGGTCGGCCTCGAGCCCCGCGCTAGGCGCGCGGCGCGGTCGCCCAGCGCGCCGAGGCGAGCAGCGCCGTCGACGCGAGCAGCACGACGAGCAGGATCCGTCCGCCGCCCGACATCGCCGGCACGGCGGCGGGATTGCAGCCCTGGATCTGCGTCCCGCTGCAGAGGCCGTTCGTGCAGCTGTCGCCCGTCGTGCAGGCGTTCGCGTCGTTGCAGACGGTGCCGGGCGGCGCGTTCGTGAAGACGCAGCCGAGGACCTCGTCGCAGCTTCCGATCTGGCAGGGATTGTTGCCGATGTCGCAGTCGAGGGGCGGTCCCGCCGGCTGGCAGGACCCGTTGCTGCAACGATCGTTCTGGGAGCAGGGGTCGCCGTCGCTGCAGGCCTCGTCGTTGTCGACGTGGCCGCAGCTGCCGTCGCGTTCGTTGCACAGGTCGGTCGTGCAGACGTTGCCGTCGCTGCAGTCCCGGGGCGCGCCCGATCGGCAGATCCCGCCGCTGCAGACGTCGCCGAGGCTGCAGGGATTGGCGTCGTCGCAGGGCAGGGTGTTGTTCGTCTGGCCGCAGCCGAGCGTCGGATGGCAGCTCGCCGAGGTGCAGTCGTTCGTGTCGTCGGGGCAGACGACGGGTGCGCCGCCGCAGCTCCCATTCGTGCAGCTGTCGCCCGTCGTGCACAACGAGCCGTCGGAGCAGGTCGTGCCGTTCGCCACGGCCGGGAAGACGCAGCCGGTCGCGGGGTTGCAGGCGTCGGTGGTGCAGGCGTTTCCGTCGCTGCACGGGAGCGGGTTGGTCCCCGGCTGACAGCTGCCGCCGGCGCAGAGATCGCCGTTGGTGCAGGCATTCCCGTCGTTGCAGGGCAGGTTGTTGCGGGTGTAGAAGCAGGCGCCGGTCGCCGGGGTGCACTGGTCGGTCGTGCAGACGTTGCCGTCGCCGCAGTTCTTCGGGCCGCCGGGCTGGCAGCTGCCCCCGCCGCAGGTGTCGCCGAGCGTACAGAGATTGCCATCGTCGCAGGCGTCGGTGTTGTTCAGCTGCTGGCAGCCGAGGGCGGGATTGCAGGCGGCGGTCGTGCAGGCGTTGCCGTCGTCGGTGCAGGTCACCGGGTTGCCGAGGCAGGCTCCGTTCGCGCAGCGATCGGTCGTCGTGCAGAGGGAGCCGTCGTTGCAGGCCGTGCCGTTCGCGGCGTTGCCGTGGGTGCAGCCGACGGCGGGGTTGCAGGCGTCGGTCGTGCAAGCGTTCGCGTCGTCGCACGACAGGGTTCCGCCGCCGGGCTGGCAGGATCCGCCGGAGCAGACGTCGCCGGTCGTGCAGACGTTGCCGTCGCTGCAGACCGCCGCGTTGTTCAGGTGCTGGCAGCCGAGGGCCGGATTGCAGACCGTCGTCGTGCAGACGTTGCCGTCGTCGAGACAGGTGATCGCGGTGCCGACGCAGACGCCGGCGACGCAGGTGTCGTTCGTCGTGCAGGCGCTGGAATCGTCACAGGCCGCGCCGTTCACGCACTGGGCGGTGGCCGGAAGCGCGCCGATCAGGCCCTGCAGGACGAGCAGGGCGAACGCGATCAGCAGGGTCTTCCGGACGTTCGGTCGCATCGTCGGGCTCATCGGTCGGCACGGGGGCCCTGTGGAGGGCCGGCTGGCCGGAAGACGGGAAGGGCACCGGCAATTCCAGGGTACCCGGGCGGGTCGGCGAGGGGACTAATGCCGCCCGAACCGGACGGGGAGGCTCTTCGGACCGCGCAGGACGGTGCCCGCGATCGAGACCTTCTCGGGCTCGACGACCTGCATGTCCGGGAAGCGCTCGGCCAGGACCTTCAGGCTGACCTCCATCTCGCGGCGGGCGAGATGGGAGCCGAGACAGAAATGCAGACCGTGGCCGAAGGTCAGGAACTCCTTCTCCTTGCGCCAGGGATCGAACTTCTCGGGGGACGAGAAGAACTCGGGGTCCCGGTTGGCCGAGGTGATCGCGAAGTTGACCTGGGAGCCGGCGGGGATCGTCGTCCCCGCCCATTCGATCTCCTTGGGCGCGAAGCGCGGCAGCAGCGCGGTCGGCGGCTCCCAGCGCAGCGATTCGTGGACCACGGCCGGGATGAAGGCCTCGTCGGCGCGCACCGCCTCGAAGACCTCGCGATGGGTCAGCACGCCGTACATCATGCTGCCGAGGCCGCGGTAGGTCGTGTCGGCGCCGGCGGGGAAGAGCAGGCGGAGGAACGAGTAGATCTCCTCGTCGTCGAGCCGTTCGCCCTCGAGCTCCGCGGTGCAGAGCGAGGAGAGCAGGTCGTCTCCGGGCTCCCGTCGGCGCTGGTCGATGAGCGGCTTCAGGTAGGCGTCGAACTCGCGCTTCGCCTGCATCGCGAAGTCCGGATCCCACGGAAAGGCGATCAGGCCGTCGCCCCAGCGCTTCAGCTGCTCGAAGTCCGTCGGCGGGAAGTCGAGCAGGCGCGTGATGACGGTGAACGCATAACGCATGGTGTAGTCCTGCACGAGGTCGGCCGAGCCGCGGGCGGCGAAGCGGTCGACGAGCTCGTGGGCGACGGGCGTCAGGAACGCCTCGACGAACTCCTTCATGATGCGCGGTCGGAAGCCGACGGAGACGAGCGCGCGGTTGCGGCGATGCTCCTGGCCTCCCATGCACTGGATCGTCTTGCCCATCGAGGGCGCCGACTGGCGGAGATAGGCCGCGGCGGAGGGGAAGCGCTCGTCGTCGGACATCGCGTCCTGGAGCGCCTGGAAGCGCGTGATCATGTAGCTGATCTCGCCGTGGTACTGGACGGGGGCGACGGCGTGGCGACTGCGGAGATCGGAGAGGACGTCGTGCAGGGTCGGCACTTCGTCGTAGGCGAAGTCGATGTGGCCGTACTCGGGCTTCTGCGCAGTCGTGGTCGCGGTCATGAGGCGTCCTCCCGGTGGGCCTCCACTCTACCGCTTCGCCGGGGTCCCGGGAGGGCAGGCGCATTGCGCGATTCCTCGCGGTTTCGCCGTCAGCCGCCCGTTCGCCGCCACTGGACGAGCGTGTACGGCGCCTCGCCATCGAGATGGTCCTCGAACAGGGGCTCGACCTCGGCCCCGATCTCGACCCTCGCCTCGGGATCGCCCGCGAGATTGCCGAGCATGCGGATCCCGCCGGCCTCCGGGAGCTCGACGATCACCGGGACATACGGAAGCCCCGTCTTCAGCGCCGGATGGACCGGATGCCAGACCCGCTCCCAGCTGAAGATCCGGCCCTTGCCCGGGACCTTCTCGAACCCGACGTCGAAGGAGAGGCAGGCGTGACAGAGCCACTCCGGCCCCCACTGCCAGGTCCGACACTGCGGGCAGCGCTGGGCCACGAGCTCGTGGCGACGGGCCGCCTCCCAATACGGCGCGTCGAGACCGTCGTTCGACGGCCGCGGGGCCGGGAGTCCCTTCGGAAGGAGGGTGTTGCTCATACCGTGCTCGCCGCCCCCACGATCATGTTGCTCGCGACCGGCACCATGGGCCCGGAGTTCACGAGCGCGACCTCCGCCCCCGGTACCTGGCTCGTCGACTGGCCCCGGATCTGGCGCACCGCCTCGATGTTGAGCTCGAGGCCGTGCATGTAGCACTCGGCGAGATTGCCCCCGCTCGTGTTGAGGGGGAGCCTGCCCGTCGGTGCGATCAGGTTCTCGAACGTCAAGAATTCGTTGGCGTTCTCGTACGTGCAGAAGCCGTGCTCGATCAGGCTCATGACGACCGCGCCCGTGAAGTTCTCGTAGCTCTGCACGACGTCGACGTCCGAGGGCGAGACGCCCGCCATCGCGTAGAGCCGCGGCGCCAGCGTCTTGAAGCTCGAGGTCGCGAAGTCCGGCGGATTCTGGACGCCGGCGCCGTCGCGGTAGCCCGAGCCCTGGGCGGCGCCGAGCAGATAGACGGGCGGCTGCGCGAGGTCCTTCGCGCGCTCCGCCGGGACGAGGACCAGCGCGGCGGCGCCGTCGTTCTCGAGGCAGCAATCGAAGAGGCCGAAGGGCTCGACGATCCAGCGCGCGGCGTCGTAGCCCGCTTCGTCGAGGGGGCGTCCGCGCATCACGGCCCGGGGATTCGATTGCGCGTGGTGGTACGAGGCCATCGCGATGGCGCGCATCGTCTTGCGCTCGATGCCGTGCTCGTGCATCAGGCGGGTCGTGCGGAAGGCGAAGATCTGCGCCGGCGACATCACGCCGTAGGGCGCGAAGTAGGCCATGCCGCCCGAGACTGCGGCCGGGTAGTTGCCCTGGCCGAAGCGGTAGGTCTGGCCCTGGGCGAGGCCGCGGTAGACGACGACGCAATCCGCATAGCCCGCCGCGATCGCCGCCGCCGCGTTCGCGACCGCCGCCGAGCCGCCACCTCCGCCGCCCCCGAAGACCATGTTGGCGAAGCGCAGCTCGGGGAGCCCGAGCGCCGCGGCGATCCGCGCCGGGTCGTTCTGGTCGTTGCTGAAGGAGGCGAAGCCGTCGACCTGCTTCGGATCGAGGCCCGCATCGCGGCAGGCGGCGAGGATCGCCCGCAGCGTCAGGACGTACTCGGGCTCCGTCGCCTGGCCGCGC
>JBIPOQ010000614.1:0-2560 GCA_044379055.1 Myxococcota bacterium | reverse complement strand
GGGCCGGGAGCAGGGGCGGAAGCCCGGTCGTCTTCGCGCGCGTCGGTGTCGCGCGCTTCTCGCTTCGCATGCGGGCCCCCATCGGCCGCGCAGTGTACGCCGATCGGACGAGGGGCCAAAGCGGCGCCCAGCGCAACGGGGGCCTGAAAAGAGAAGCGCCCGAGCTGGCTCCTCGCACGAGGTGTGCGAAGGGAGGGGTAGCCAGCCCGGGCGCGAGAACTTGGGGGCCCGCTCCTCGAAGACGCCCCACTCACAACGCAGGGAGAGAGAGCAAGCGCCGTGCCAGATCGAGGGGAAAAGCCCCGGGCGAGCCGAGGGGGCCTCACGGCGACCGGAGCGGGCCGAGTCGCGCGGCATCGGCGCAGGCGGGCGGCATCGGCGCGGAACCGGGTCGGCACGCGAGCGCGCGCGGTGACCCAATTTGTCGCGCGGCGCGCCGCGTTTCGGTCCTGCGTCGGGTCGGACTCGGGGTCGGACGCGGCGCCTGGGCCCGCCGTCGCCCCGATCCGATGCCGACCGCCCACGGTCGACCTGCGAGAGGCGCGACCCGAGCGCGGAAGGCTCCGCTCAGCGCGCGCGGGAGGGCCGGTCGGCGCTTCGGCGGACCCGGGCGGCGAGGGCGGCGACGTGGGCCGGGGTCGTGCCGCAGCAGCCGCCGACGATCCCGTGCGGCGCGCTCAGCCATTCGGCGAGGGCGTCGGGGAAGCGGCGGGGATCGCTCGTCTCGTCCCGCGTGAAGCCCGTTTGCGGCTCCGGCTGCCCGAGGTTCGGCGAGGCGAGGAGCGGCACCGGGAGGCCCGCGAGCGCCCGCCGACAGGCCGCGAGGCTCGCGATCGGAAGACAGTTGACCCCGACCGCGCAGGCGCCGAGGGCGACGGCCTCGGCGGCGGCCCGCGCGAGGGGCTCGCCCGACAGCAGCGCCGCGCCCGACCCCGCGACGAAGGAGACGACGAAGGGGAGCCCGGTCGCGGCGGCGGCGCGCGCGGCCGCACGGGCCTCGCGGAGGTCGTTCATCGTCTCGATCAGGATCAGGTCGACGCCTGCCTCGCCTAACAGCTCGGCCTGGCGGCCGTGTTCGCGGGCGAGCTCCGGCTCGGACGGGACGAGGTCCGGGCGATAGCAGTCTTCGAGGGGCGGGAGCGAGCCGGCGACCCAGGGCGGGGCGTCTTGCGTCGCGGCGCTCGCGGCGAGGCGGGCGAGCTCGACGGCGAGGCGGGTCAGGCGGACGTCGCTCTCGCCGAGACCGGCGCGGGCGAGGGTGCGGCGCTGGGTCCGGAAGGTGTTGGCCGTGAGGATCTCGGCGCCGACCGCGCGGTAGGCCGTGTGGATCCGGAGGACCGCCTCCGGCGCCTCGAGCAGCGCGTGGGTCGACCAGAGTGGCAGGCCGGTTCGCAGCCCCGCCCGTTCGAGCTCGGTCCCCGTCGCACCGTCGAGGATCAGCGGCCCGCCCTCCCCGGCGAGGCGGCGGGCGAGCGCGGCGCCCCGGGCGCGCGTTGCGGCGGGGGGCCGCGGCGTCCACGGCGACCGCTCCTCTACCCGCGCGGGGCGCTGCCCGTCGTCTTCCGGCGTCATGTCGCCGCTCTCGGCCTCCCGGTCGGGCCGCCGCGGGCGCAGGCGGCGCGCGCGGATTCCCGCGGTCGCGAGGATGCGCTACCCACGGTGCCTGCGCGAATCCCGGAGAGGCCCGTGAAAGAGCAGCCCGACCCCACGATCCCCGCGGATCGATCGCTCGCGGTCTTCTGCGATTTCGACGGCACGTTCTCCGTCCAGGACGTCGGCTCGACCCTCGCCCGGGAGCGCCTCGCCGAGCGCCGCCGCCAGCTCTGGAGCCGCTTCGAGAAGGGCGAGTTCACGGCCTGGAGCTACGTCGTCGAGCTCTTCGACGGCTTCGAGCTGCCGCAGGCCGAGCTCGTCGCGTTCCTCCGCACGATCACCCTCGACCCCGGCGCGCGGGATCTCGTCGCCTGGTGCGACGCCCAGGCCGTGCCCTTCGAGATCCTGTCCGACGGCTTCAGCTGGAATCTCGACCGCCTCCAGGAGATCCACGACGTCCGCTTCGCCTACCGCGCGAACCTCCTCGAGTACCGGGGCGACGTCTGGCACATCGAGCCCGGCGCCCCCGACTCGACCTGCGGCTGCGGAACCGGAATCTGCAAACGCGGCCTGATCGCCGCCTTCCGCAAGCAGCATCCGAAGGCCTTCTGCGTCCACATCGGCAACGGCCGCGTCTCCGACCTGTGCGGCGCCCTCGAGTCCGATCTCGTCTTCGCGAAGGACACCCTCGTCGACGCCCTGCGCGAGCGGGGCCGCGCGTTCATTCCCTTCTCGAGCCTCGACGACGTCCGCCGGACCCTCGAGGCCGGCCTGCGCGCCGGGCGGGAGCGCGTCCCGCGATGAGCGAAGCGGCGGAAACGCTTGCCCGTGTCGCCGTCGTCGGCGCGGGTCTGTCTGGGCTTCGCGCGGCGTGGCAGCTCGTGCGGCGCGGCTTCGACGTCGACGTCTACGAGGCGCGCGAGTCGATCGGAGGCCGCGCCGGCGGTCAGTGGCAGGCGGGGCACTG
>JBIPOQ010000613.1:0-2563 GCA_044379055.1 Myxococcota bacterium | reverse complement strand
ATTCGACATGGGGACTCCTGTACGAGCGGGTGGGATCGATCGGGCGATGTGGGGCGCGGCCAGGATAGTCGATGTATGGACGTTGTCCTGGTTGCCCGGGTCGACGTGCGCGGGCACGGATTCGCAGGGTGGGGCAAGGCGCGGTCGACGAGACGAGGGAACGCATACCACGCGAGGCGGGTCGACGAGAAAGTCAGCCCGGGTCGCCCTTCACTCGGGGATCGGCCCCCTATGGCGTGTCCGCATCGCCAGCCCCGCGAGCCCGAGGCCGACGAGTACGGCTGCGCCCGGCTCGGGGATCACCGTGATCGCGACCTCCACGTTCGAGCTCGTGTCGAGCGAGCCGCCGAGACCGACCTCGCCGTCCCCTTCGTAGCCCGTGCCGATTCGGATGACCGTCCGGCCCGGTCCGATCGCCCGGAAGACGAGGCGAAATTGATCGTCCATGCCTCCCACCGCGGCGTTGAGGCCCGGATCGAGAGGATTGCTGCGGGTCGGAACGAGGCTCACTCCATTGAAGAAGAGGACGCGGTTGCCGTTGCTCCCGATCGAGGACTCCGAGAGCGCGCCGTTCTGCGCCATTGCGTAGTTCATCAGCACCCGACTGGAGACGACGCCAGGGATGGCGATCGCATAGTTGATGGCTCCCACTGCCCAGCCGCTCTCGAAGTCGATGACGGATTCGTCGTAGCCGTAGGCCGAGGCGCCGAGGCCATACACATCGCGGCCCTCCGAAAGCCGGATGCCGATCGTGACGATTTCGCCGGGCTGGAGGTCATCGGTCCGCCGATCGGTCGAAACGCTGAATCGCGTCAACGCGCTTGCGTCCCGGGCGTCGAGCCCGATCCCGGCCGCGATCGCCAGGACGACCCCGCACCAGCGGATCAGCCACCGCATCGGCCGGAACGGACCCGTTCTCCTTCTGGTCTTCGAAGTCGAACATCGTCGCGTGAGGTCAGGAACGGACATGGACCCCTCCGGTCGGCCTCGCCTATACACCATAATACGCCCCGCGCCTGCCCAGCGCATCCGCCCTCACGGACAAGCAGGCGACGCTGCCCCATCACAATAGTTGTCGCTTCGTGCGACGCCGCCGTTCACGGTGCCCGAACCGTTCACGGTCACCGTGTTGCCGTTGTAGGCGCTTCCGACACCGAGGTTGAGACCGAAGCCGTCGTTGCCGCGGACGGCGTTGGCCTGGATCGAGCAGCCCGCATCGCACTCGATGCCGTCGTCGCTCGCCGCGTCGCCGTTGTCGAAGACGGCATTGTCCCGGATCACCGCGCCGTCGCCGCCATCGATGCCCTCGTCGCCGTTCAGGGTCACGGTATTGCCCTGCGCGATCCCTCCGCCGGCCACGACGATTCCGTCGCCCAGATTCGAGCGAGAGGCGTTCTCGGCGATCACGACGCCGAGCGCGAGCGCCGCCCCGTCGCCGCCGACGATGCCGTTCGATTCGTTCAGGTAGGCGGTGTTGCCCCGGATCGTCGACGCCGCACCCGCCGCGATGCCCCGACCCAGGTTGGCGATCGTCGTCGAGCCGATGACGTTGCTGCTCGTGAGCGTCCGGATCCCGTCGCCGCCGTTGCGACCCGAGACGCAGTCGCGGACCACACCGCCGTCGTCGACGAGGATCCCCGTGCTCCCGTTCTCCGCCGCCGTCACGTGCTCGACGAGGGCGCCGTCGCGGAGGTGCATGCCGTACGATCCGAAGCCCGTGACCCGCCCGTTCGTCACGGTCGTTTCGCGGGCCGTAGCGCCTGCGGCGGGAAGAGTATCGATGCCGACGCCCAGACCGGTCGGTGCACAGGCGAGCGGAATGCCCGCGCAGGTCGTCGGCCCAACGAGCGCGAAGCCGTTCAGGTCGATGGCGATGCGATTCACCGAGACGACGATGCCCGACGTGTTCGCATTGGGAACCTCGAGGTCGCTGGTCAGCAGGTAGCTCGATCCCGCCGCCCCATCGATCGTCACCGGGAAGCCCGGCGCGTCGCCGGCGAAGCAGCCCCTCCGGACCGCGAAGGTCTGATTGATCTCGAGGACTCCGTCCGAGGCGAAGCCCGGCACGACGGGTCCGATCGAGAACGCGGCCGCCATCGCCAGCGCCGCAGCGACCGTCCCGAGCCGCGGTCGATGCGCGGCGAGACGCCTTCCCCGGAGGCGATCCGGGACGCCCGGGCCGCCTTCCAATCCGTCGAGAGCAGGGTCGAACGTCGCGCCTTCGAGGGGGACGAGATCCTGGACGGCGAGCAGGGTCGCGGGCCTTTGGCCGCGGATCGATTGCATGGGAAGGCGGTCTTCTGGCTTCGCGGCACACCGGGATGGGGCACCGGGGATGCACGGGAGACGGAGGAGCCGGTTCTCGAACATCGCGGGCGTGGAATCGCGGTCGCGCGTCGGGTGACTCGCAGTCGAGGCGCATGATCTACCGTCTGGGGGCGAATCCGGCTCGCGAGCCCCCGTTGCGTCCTGGGCCGGAATCGATCGACACCCTGGATGGTCAACCGGCCCCTCGAATCCCGATGCAAGGATTCCGTCAAGGAGCGATGCCATGATGCGAGCG
>JBIPOQ010000611.1:0-2566 GCA_044379055.1 Myxococcota bacterium | reverse complement strand
TCGGCAGATCGCGATGGATCAGGCCCGCGCGGTCGAGCTCGCCCAGGATCGTGAAGATGCCACCGGCGCGGTGGACGTCCTCGACGTGATATTTCTCGGTCGCGGGCGCGACCTTGCAGAGGTTGGGGACCCGGCGCGAGAGGCGGTCGATGTCCGCCATCGTGAAGTCGACGCCGGCTTCGTGGGCGATGCCGAGGACGTGGAGGATCGTGTTGGTCGAGCCGCCCATCGCGATGTCGAGGGCCATCGCGTTCTCGAAGGCCTCGAAGGGCGCAATGCGGCGCGGGAGCACCGAGTCGTCGCCTTCGACGTAGAACTGCTTCGCCATCTCGACGATCCGCTTCCCCGCGCGCTCGAAGAGCTCCCAGCGTCGGGCGTGGGTCGCCAGGATGGTGCCGTTGCCGGGCAGCGCGAGCCCGAGGGCCTCGTTCAGGCAGTTCATGCTGTTCGCCGTGAACATGCCCGAGCAGGAGCCGCAGGTCGGGCAGGCCGAGCGCTCCATCTCGAGCAGCTCCGCGTCCGAGACCGCGTCGTCGCCGGCCGCGATCATCGGGTCGATCAGGTCGAGCTTGCGGCCGGCGCGGTCGCGGGTGCCCGCGGATTTGCCGGCCTCCATCGGACCGCCGGAGACGAAGATCGTCGGGATGTTCAGGCGCATCGTGGCGAGAAGCATGCCCGGCGTGATCTTGTCGCAGTTCGAGATGCAGACGAGCGCGTCGGCGACGTGGGCCTGCACCATGTACTCGACGCTGTCGGCGATCAGGTCGCGGGAGGGGAGCGAGTAGAGCATCCCGCCGTGACCCATCGCGATGCCGTCGTCGACGGCGATCGTGTTGAACTCGACGCCCCAGCCCCCAGCGGCGTCGATCACCTTCTTGACGCGCTGCCCGACGTCGTGGAGATGGACGTGGCCCGGCACGAACTGGGTGAAGCTGTTGGCGATGGCGATGATCGGCTTGGCGAAATCGGCATCGGTCATGCCGGTCGCGCGCCAGAGGGCGCGAGCACCGGCCATGTTGCGGCCTGCGGTCGTCGTACGGCTTCGAAATCCCTGCATGGCCACGAAGATAGAAGCGGATTCGAGGATTGGCACGAAGCCCTCCGCCGGGCGGGCGCCGGGCGGGGTCGCCGCCCGAAGATCCCGGGCGGCCGGGCGGTCACGGGGTCCGGGCCGGGGCCCGGCCCGGCCGGCTAGGACCGCCGGAGGTAGCCGATCCGGCAGGGCCGATCGGCTCGGGCCACGCCGCCGATCTGCCGGCGCAGGGGCCCCGGGGCGTCGAAGCGGCGCTCGAGCTCGAAGCGTTCGAGCAGGGCTCGGGTCGCGATCCGGATGGCCGAGATCGAGAAGCGGGCCGCGGGGCAGTAGTGGGCGCCGTGGCCGAAGGTCGTGACGAGCTCCTTGCCGGCGAGCGCCTTCGTGCGCTGGAAGAGCGGGCCGCGGTAGTTCTCGGGATCGAAGCGATCGAGGCCGGGCGCCGCCGTCGTGTTCGTGACCGACATCATCGTCGCGAGCGAGAGCCCGGGCTCGAGGCGATAGGTCGCCTGCTCGTCCGAGAGCGCGCAGGGCTTCAGGATCCGCCGCAGCACGATCGAACGCTGCCGCAGTCGGATCGATTCATGGGCACAGCGCTCGAGCAGCGCGTCGTCGCCGGCGCGCACCGCGGCGAGGAGCTCCGGGCGCTCGAGCAGATGCACGAGCGTCCAGGCCATCGCCGCGAAGAGGTTCGACTGCGAGCCCATGTGGACGAGCACGACGTCGCGCGCGATCCCGCGCACGCGCTCCTCGCCCGAGCGGTCCTGCCAGGCCGCGCGGATCCGATCGAAGAAGCCCGGCTCGCCGCTCGTGCCGTCCGCGGCGAGGGGCGGGAGCTCCGCCAGGATCTCGCCGTAGATCGACTCGATCGTGGCGAGGGCGGCGTTCTCGCGGCGTTTGCCCGTGGCCCAGGTCCAGAACGCGCGCTCGGGATGGACGAAGGACTCGGAGCTGTCGAGGGCGTCGAAGGCCCGGATCAGGCGCTCGATCCGATCGGGGGTCGTCGCGGCGCGGCTCCCCCAGGACGCGAGGCCCATGCGGTGGGCGAGGCGACGACAGTGGGCGAAGGCCTCGAGCTCGCCCGTCGCGCCGAGCGAAGCGAGCTCGAGGTCGACGGCCGACGCGAGATTGTCGAGGTAGACCTCGACGTCCTCCCGCGCGAAGAGCATGTGCGGAAAGGTCCGGCGGCCGGCGAAGAGCTCGGCGGGCACCTTGTGGGCGAGCATCCCGAAATCGGCGACGCCCTTGCTCGCCTCGGCCTCGGGCAGGGCCCAGAGGCTCTTCACGCCCTCCGGCGAGAAGACGCAGAAGACGCGGTAGCCGAAGCCCTCGACGAGGAAGGTGTCGCCGACCTGCTCGCGGGTTCGCTGGAAGAACGCCGTCGGATCCTGCAGGAGCGCGAGACCTGCGCCGACCCAGGGAATCGGACCGGAGACGCGCGGGGCATGCTTCGAATCGAGGGTCGTGGTGGTCGCTGCGGTCATGGGACCTCGACGCTACCACGCTCTCGTCCGTACGGGCCCGGGCTTCTCG
>JBIPOQ010000612.1:0-2566 GCA_044379055.1 Myxococcota bacterium | reverse complement strand
TATGAACTTCTCGAGCAGAAGCCTCCTGCGCTCTTGGGGCGGGCGTCCCGGCCAGTAACGGTTCGAGCGCGAGACCTTGTACGGTATTCGGTAAGAAGCCCTCAGCAGGGACAGAAGTGCCGGGTGGGGATAGACCTCGACCAGGCACGGGCCTGAAGCAACCTCTCCTGCCGTGGTCGCGAGGGAAAAGCCGAGTTCACTGAGATCTGCGGTCAGGAGCTCACCGAGGCGACCCGGTCGATCTGCGGTTGGGGTGTGCGCTGCACAGCCCGTGCTGCCAAAACGCCGTGACACGGCGTTGTCGGCTGCTCTTCTTCCGGAAAATGGGACCTTGGCCACGGGCATATCGAGGGCAACCAGGCGAACGTCGCAGCCCCCGATCTGTCGAGCTGCCTCGACGAGCTGCCCCACATGCGGGGACGTGCCCGTTGGGCGTACGGTCCAATCCACGGAAGCGCCCCGTGCGATCGCGAGGAAGGCGTCGTAGCTGGGCGCGGCTGCGAGGGCAGTCCAGCTCATCCCGTCGCCGCGCACGAGAGCCACGCCGGAGGGTTGTTGACGGGTCCATGCCGCGTCGATGCCGAGGATGGACTGCATCATGGAACAAGCCTGCCACGAATGATGAAGAATGCCTCGAACCGAAGTGTCGCCCTACCTTGACCCATGACACAGCGTCGCAAGCTGGCCAACGTTCGGGCTGTCGAAATGTGCCGCCACCCACTCGAGGCAGTCGACGATCTCACTGGGTGCAGTTGCCTGCCCGAGATAGAAGCCGAATCCGACCAGGAGGAACGCTGCGGCGAATCCAAATAGGGTCTGGAGAAAGGTGCCCACGATGCCTCCCTGACCTGGAATTCCTCCCTGCTTCTGCGAGGGCGGATCCTCCGAATCAATTCTGGAGGACGCCGTCGAGGATAGGCAAGGCGATCTGAAGGACAACGATGATTCGGTACGAGAGCGACTGGAGAATGCGTAGCCCTCTGGTGAGGATGATCGCAGCAAGGGGTCAGTCGACCATGCCCGCCTGGACACGAGCTCGAATCGCATCGAGGATCTCGTAGATGTATTCCAGTTCGTCGCCGATGGGCGGCTCGCCAAAGTGGCGATAGCGGCGCTGCTCGAAGTACAGGCAGGTGCGCAGGTCCGTCAGGTTGGAGTGTCGGCGGGCGTTGGCGATTTCGGCGCAGGCCTCGAAGGATCCGTGGAATTCGTACCCTTCGAAGGTCAGGGCGAACGGTTCGATCTCGTGCCACGAGGAGCCTCGAAGCGGAACGTCTTCTAGCCGGATGTCGCGATGATCGAGGTCCTTGCTGCCCATTCGTTCATCCTCCGCCAAAATCGAGTCTGCAGTCGATGAGCATTGCCGGCCCCTGGATTTCTCCCCAGACGATGGCGTTCTGATCGAATTCCCGGCCGAGGTCGGCGGCAAGCTCCTTCGAGACGCCTAGAACCAGAAAGCTCTCCTCCGGCTCCCATCCAGGGTCGCTGGGAAGGCCGAGTCCTTCGAAGGTGGGGAGTTCGAGCGAGCGAAGCTTCTCCCTCAGGACCCGATTTCGATGCTGGTTCTCGGCGGCCGACGTTGTAGCCGAGCGGGGGTTCCACGCGGTGATGAAGGCCCAGGAAGCGGTCGAGGAGTTCGCGAGGAGCATGTCGAGAGGGGGAGAGGGCTGGTCGATCTTGAGCGTGATCCTGCCACGGGGCGTAACAGCCTCGAAGCACGTCGAACGGTAGGCCTCGATCAGCAAGGCCTCGGCGATCAGGGCGTCGACCAGCTGGACGACCTGATCGAAGCGGGGCGACCGTTCGCCCGTCTGCTCGTTCATGTAGCGGGCTCGATTGAGCTCGATCATCACAGACCGGACTCGTTGATCCGATTGATAGTGGGCGAGGGGGACGTAGCTCCCCGCGAATGGGACGTTCCGACCGACCGACCATCCGGCGCGGCGTCCGATGGCCGCCATCGCATCGATCAGGACGTCCGATGCGTGAATCGGATCGAATCCGAGGCAGAGATCGGGGCGATCGAGCCCGGCATCCTCGTAGGGCAGGGGCCTCGACGGAAACGAGTGGCAATCGATGATCAAGCAACTTCCATGGGACTCGAGGGTCAGCGAGACGAGATCCCCGAAGGCGCGAGCGTAGGGGCGAAACAGCTCATCAATGACCCGGTTCCGTCCATCGGGGAGAAAGTCGTCTCGTCGAAGCGGACGTCCATCTGAGGTCCGCATGTAGACGGCCCCCATGCCCTTGCGGGCCATCGGCTCGTCTTCGTCGGATTCGAAGCGTTCCGGGTCGAAGACCAGGCGGCTCAATCGGTTGACGAAGGCGGTGCCCCCGCGCGACAGGCTTGCGGGGGCGAAGAGGTGCTCCGTATGGGCGTCCGTCATGGCGAGAAGCTCGAGGGCGAGTTCCGAGTCGTCGAGCTGGATCTGCAAGCGCCAGGGCTCGGGAATGGTCGCGGAGTCGTGGGGGATGTGAACGATCAGGGGGATCGATCGATTGGAAGTGGGCGGGCGGATTTCGAAATGGGATGACATGGTGGAGATGAGCTCCGTGGAGTTCTGGG
>JBIPOQ010000106.1:0-9443 GCA_044379055.1 Myxococcota bacterium | reverse complement strand
CTTCCTCGACGACCTCGATCCCCGGGTCCACGAGCCCCTCGACCTGCTCGAGAAGATGGTCCCCCACATGGCGTTCACCGAGATCTGGAACGCGACGGGGCAACCCGCGATCTCGCTCCCCCTCGCCGAGACGGCCGAGGGAGGACTTCCGATCGGGGTGCAGCTCGTCGGCGCGCCGGGGCGCGAGGATTGGCTGATGGCGCTCGCAGCGGCGCTGATGCCGACGGTGGCGGGGCTGGCACGGATGGCGCCGGGACACGGCTGAAGGCCGAGCCCGCGCGGCGAGCCCGCGACGGGACCTCTCCCGCGGCGGCCTAACGGCCTCGCCGCGCCGCCTCCCGCGCGAAATGGGCCGCAACCGCCTCTTCGCCGCGGGCGCTGCGCAGGCTCGCGTTCCAGTGATCCAGCAGCGCCGACGACGCGAGGTCCGGGGCGCGGGCCCCCTTCGCCGCAGTCGGCGCGATCTCGGGCAGCGCCCGCGCGAGCTCCGCGAAGTAGGCGGCGTCGTGCGCCGCATACCAGCCCTCGAGCGTCGCCGCGTCGATCGAGTTCTCCCCCGCCTCGCCGAAGGCCCAGAACGAATTCTTCGTCTCCGGGCGGAGGTCGCCGGTCAGCTTCGTCCAGGGCCGATCGGTCGCCTCGTTCGCGTCCGTCGCGCAGTCGCCGTCGCCGACGTCGCGGAAGACGATCTCCGGCAGCGGCCGCAGGCCCATGTCGAAGCGCAGCAGCAGGTTCTGCGGGTTCGGCGTCTCGAACCAGAGCCCGTAGCGCAGCAGCAGCTTCGCCTTCCCGCGCCCGACCGGAATCGCATAATGCGCGCGGCCGAAGTCCGCGAGCGTCTCGCCGCGGGCCCGCGCGAGCTGGGGACCGACGAAGGGCAGCGAGAGCGCGGGCAGCGAATAACGTCCGTCCTGGAAGAAGCGCAGGTCGCGGACGAGGAAGCCCGCCTCGCCGCCCTTCTCGAGCACGACGAGGATCTCGGGGATGAGCCGCGCGCCTTCGAGGGGCGGCAGCAGCGCGTCGATCCGCTCGAGCCGATGCGCCCAGCGCACGGCGTCCATCGCCTCGGCGCGGAGCTTCGTCTTCTCCGGCTGCAGGAAGTCCGGGTGGGGATGATCCGTCGCGAGCTTCAGGGAGAAGAGCCCGGCGCCGCTCTCGGGGCCGTACATCGCGAGGGTCCGCGAGGAGGTGAAGCGCGCGGACCAGCGCTCGGCGACGGGGGTCGTCTGCCAGGCGACGCTCGGATCCTGGTTCAGCGGATGGCGCGCGCAGAGGACCCGATCGCCGCGAAAGAAGCGCGCGAGGATCTCCTCCGGCGCGCCGGGCAGGACGTGGATCTCGAGCGCGTCGCGGGGGATCGACGAGAGCTCGACCTCGACGGGCACCGTCGTCGCCCGGAAGCCGATCAGGTTCGCCTGCTCCTCCCAGTCGAGCCATTGCGCGACCGGATCCGCGAGCAACCGGAACGAGTCCTCCGGGTCGAAGACGCGCACGGCGTCCTTTCCCTTCCCGCTCTTCCCGCTCCTCGTACCCTTTGCGCCCTTCAACGCGTCGCTCCCCCCGTGAATCGCGCGCCCTGGCGAATCGCGGCGGCGAGCGTAGTGTCGCGGGGAATCCACTGCCATCCGCGGGTACACCCGGGCGTCCCGGGCTCCGCCCGCCGCGAGGGGCCGCGCGAAGAGGAGAAGCCCCGATGAGCGAAGACTTCGCGACCCGGCTCGAGTCCGACTCGATGGGCGAGATCGCCGTCGCCGCCGATCGCTACTGGGGCGCCCAGACCGAGCGCAGCCTGCGCTACTTCGCGATCGGCGAGGATCGTTTTCCGCGCCCCTTCCTGCGGGCCCTCGGGCGCATCAAGCGCGCGGCGGCCGAAGCCAACGCGGCGCTCGGCGTGCTCGATGCGACGCTCGCCCGGGCGATCGTCGCCGCCGCCGACGAGGTCGTCGAGGGATGCCTCGACGCGCACTTCCCGCTCGTCGTCTGGCAGACGGGCTCGGGCACCCAGACCAACATGAATGCCAACGAGGTCGTCTCGAACCGGGCGATCGAGATGCTAGGCGGAAGGCTCGGCAGCAAGCAGCCGGTGCACCCCAACGACCACGTCAACCGGAGCCAATCCTCGAACGACGTCATCCCGACCGCGATCCACGTCGCCGTCGCCGAAGAGACGACCGCGGCGCTGCTGCCCGCGCTTCGGACCCTCGCGGGCGCCCTCGAGGCGAAGGCGCGCGCCTTTCACGACGTCGTCAAGGTCGGCCGCACGCATCTGATGGACGCCGTCCCGATGCGCGCCGGCGACGAATGGAGCGCCTTCGCGAGCCAGCTGCGCCGCGCGATCGCCGCGATCGAGCACGCGCTGATCGACGTCTTCGCGCTCCCGCTCGGGGGCACCGCGGTCGGCACCGGCCTGAACGCGGCCGCCGGATTCGACACGGCCGCCGTCACTCGCCTCGCCGCGGCGACCGGCCTCCCCTTCCGCGTCGCCCCCTCGAAGTTCGCCGGCATCGCGGCCCACGACGCCCTCGTCGACTTCCACGGCAGTCTGCGCGGCCTCGCCGTCGGGCTCTCGAAGATCGCGAACGACGTGCGCCTGCTCGGCTCGGGGCCGCGGACGGCGATCGCCGAGCTCGTGCTGCCCGCGAACGAGCCCGGCAGCTCGATCATGCCGGGGAAGGTCAACCCGACGCAGTGCGAGGCGATGGTCATGGTCTGCGCGCAGGTGATCGCGAACGACGTCGCGATCGGCCTCGCGGGCCTCGGCGGCCAGCTCCAGCTGAACGCCTGCAACCCGCTCTTCGCCTTCAACCTGCTGCATTCGATCCGCTGGCTCGGCGACGCGGCGCGGAGCTTCGAGCGACACTGCATCGCCGACCTCGAGCTCGATCGCCCCCGAACCCGCGCCCACGTCGAGAATTCGCTGATGCTCGCGACCGCCCTCGCCCCGGCGATCGGCTACGACGAAGCCGCGAAGATCGCGAAGCGCGCGCACGTCGAGGGCCTGACCCTGCGCGAGGCGGCCCTGGCGTCCGGACGCATCGACGCGGCGGCGTTCGATCGGCTGGTGCGACCCGAGACGATGCTCGGTCCGGATACGGCGGACGGCGCCGAAGGGGGCGAACGCCGTTAGGCGGCTCGGGCGCTCATTCGTGTTCCGGCGCGAGGTCGGGCTCGGGCGCGGCGCCGGCGCCGGCGCCGCGCCCCGAGCGCTCCCACTCGTCGAGCAGGCGGCGGCGCTCGTCGAGCGGCATGTCCCATAGCCGCCGCATCTGCGCGCGGTACCGCTCGCGCTCCTCTTCGGAGAGCTTCTCCCAGCGTTCGAGATTGCGTTCGAGCCGTTCGACGTCGGCCTCCACGCGGAGTCCTTCGAGCTCGGCGACGAGGACCCGGCGCTCGTCGGGCGCGAGCGCGTCGAAACGTCGGAGCCGCTCCCGCAGCGAACGGCGCTTTTCGACCGGGAGGCGCAGCGCCTGGCGCAGGATCGCGAGGCGCTCGATCGGTCGCGCATCCGGGAGCGCGCGCCGGAGACCGCGCATCGCCTCGCGCCGCGCCCGCCGTTCACCGGGTCCGCCCTCGCGCGGCTGCTCGAAACGGCTGCTCGACTCGGGCGAGGGCTCCGGCGAGGGCTCGGTCGCCCCGACGGGCGCAGCCACGAGCCCGACCGCGAGGGCGACGCCGAAAGCCCGGGCGCGCAGTCTCGTGCCGGCGTTCCGGCAAAGAGTGGAGCCCTTCTTCATCCTCTTCATCCTCGTGGCCCCCGCGCCGTCCGTTCGCGATCGGCGAGGAAATCGAGCAGCTCGAGCTCGTCGATCACCTCGAGATCCCCCGGCTCCTCGAGCCCGAGTGCCGCGAGATCCTCCGCCGCAACGAGCTCCACGCGGGCGACCGCGAACGAGCGCCCTTCGTCCGCCCGCCCCATTTCGCCCGTTCCGCTCGCGTCGCGCGGTCCGCCCGCCGCCTCGCCCGTCGGCCGTTCAATCGGGAAGACGAGGGCCGCGATCCAGGCGGCCGCGATGGCCGCCGCTGCCGCTCCGAGACCGACCCCGAGCGCTCGAGCGCGCCGCGCTCCGGCATCGCTCGAGCCACGCGGCGTCGCGGGCGTCGCAGCCCTCTTCGGCGTCGGAAGCGTCGCAGCCGTCGCGGGAGAGGCCGCTCGCTCGGTCGCCGATCGCTGGCGCACGGCAGCGAGATTGCGCGCGAGCCGCTCGGCGTCGACGGATTCTGCCGCGAGTGCACGCAGACCCTCGTCGACGCGATCGAGCTCGAGCGCCCGCCGCCGGGCCACCTCGCTCTCCGAGAGGATCCGGTCGAGCTCCGCCTGCTCGGCGGGCGTGAGCGCGCCGTCGCGGCGGGCGGAGAGGAGCAGATCGAGTCGTTCGTTCATCGTCGTCTCTCCGCGGCGACGGGCGCCGCGTCGTGCATCCGGTCGGCGAGGGCCGCCCGGGCGCGGTGGACCAGGTTCTTCACGGATTGAACGGAGGTGCCGAGCCCGCTCGCGATCTCGTCGTAGGACTGGCCCTCGACGACGGCGAGCCACAGCGCGCTCTGCTGGCGCTCGGGCAGGGTCGCGAAGGCGCGGGCGAGCTTCTCGTGCTCGCGGCGGCCGTCGGCGACGGCGTCGGGGCGGGGAGCGTCGGCAACGAGGACGAGGCGCGGGAGACCGTCTTCCCGGTCGCCGGCGGCGTCGGCCGAGAGGTGCGGACGCCGCGAGCGGGAGCGGGCGAGCTCGTTGCAGGCGAGATTGCGGGCGATGTGGAAGAGCCAGGTCGAGAAGCGGGCCTCGGGGGCATAACGCTCGCGGGCGTCGAGAACCCGAAGGAACGTGTCCTGGAGGAGCTCTTCGGCGACGGCAGGTTCCTTCACGATCCGCTCCAGGTAGCGCAGGAGGCGCGGCGCCCAGCGGCGATAGAGCTCGGCGAGCGCAGCTTCGTCGCCGTCTCGACAGGCGAGCATGAGCCGGACGTCCGGATCGGTCGGCTGCATGCGTCCTCCGCTCGTTTCTCGAACCGGCCGGGGGGACAAGGGTTGCGGACGACGGGCCTTCGGGGCGCCTAAGGGGCGCCGAGCGAGGCCAGGAAGCCCAGCAGCTCCCGGTCGAAGCGCTCGGCCTGCTCGATATTCACGATATGGCCCGCGTCGGGGACGACGACGTGGCGGGCGCGGGGCAGCTTCGCCGCCATCACCTCCGCTGCGCGCAGGAACGCCTGATCGTGCTCGCCGACCAGCACCAGCGCCGGCACGTCCATCCCCGCGAGCGCATCGATCACCGGCGGCGCCGGCCCCGAGACCTCCCGGCCGAAGCGCGCGAGGCCCGCGACCGACTGGGCGACGATCGCCCGCGCCGCCGCCTGCGCTGCCGGCAATTCGGGCCGGCGCCCGATGCAGGTCGAGCCGGCGCGCCCCGTGACGAAGGCCTCGAGGCCGCGGGTCTCGAGGAAGCTCGCCGTGCGCTCGACCTGGGCGGCCCAGGCCGCCGCGGCCTCGGCGTTCTTGAAGCCCGGGCCCGAGGCGATCAGGACGAGCGCGGCGACGCGCTCGGGATGACGGACGCGGTAGTGGAGCGAGGCGAGGCCGCCGAAGGAGAGGCCGGCGGCGACGAAGGGGGCGTCCGGGGTCGTCGCCTCGGCGACGGCGTGTAGATCGGCGACGACGTCGTCGATCGTCCAGGGCGCCGGATCGTCGGGGACCACGGAGTCGCCGTGGCCCCGCAGATCCCAGAGCACGACCGGATGGCCGGCGGCGAGCAGCGGCGCGACCTGGCCGCGCCAGTTCTCGCGGGTCGTACAGTAGGCGCAGGAGAAGATCACCGCCGGCCGCGGCGGGAGGCCGGCGGCGGGGCGGTGGTGCTCGTAGGCGAGGCGGACTCCGGCGGCGGTCGTGAGCTGCGCCATCGTCGGCCTAACGGATCTCGACCATCACCGGCGGGATCAGGAGCGGCGCGCCCTGCGGCATGTCCCGGGTCCAGGCGACGAGGCGATCGATCGGCGCCGGCCAGTCGACGGCGGGCCCGGCGGCCGAGAGCGCGGCGCGCATCGCGGCGCCCTGGAAGGCCTCCATCAGCTGCTGCGTGAGGGGCTTCTCCTCGGGAAACGGGACGAGGGCGACGTCGACGTCCGGGTCGAGACCGACCTCCTTCTTCGCGCGACGCACGGCCGTGTACAAGCCGCCGAGCTCGTCGACGAGGCCCGCTTCGTGGGCCTGCGCGCCGGTCCAGACGCGACCCTGACCGATCGCGTCGACCTGCTCGGTCGTGAGGCCGCGGCCGGCGGCGACCCGTTCGAGGAAGAGCCGATAGGTATCGAGGACGGAGACCTGGAGCCGGGCGTGCGCGGCTTCCGACATCGTGTCGCTCGAGAGCAGGAAGTCGGCATGGGCGCCGCGGGTCAGCGAATCGACGCCGATCTCGAGCTTGTCGAGCAGACCCTTCACCGCGGGCCGCAGGGCGAAGACGCCGATCGAGCCCGTCAGCGTCCCGGGATCGGAGACGATCGCATCGGCGGCGGCGGCGACGTAGTAGCCGCCCGACGCGGCGACGTCCGAGAAGGAGGCGATCACCGGCTTGCCCTTGGCCTTCGCGCCTTCGAGCGCCCGCCAGATCAGCTCCGAGGCGAGGGCGGAGCCGCCGGGGCTGTCGATCCGCAGGACGATCGCCGCGATTTCCGGATCGTCGGCGGCCTCGCGGATCGCGCGGGAGACGCTCTCCGAGGCGAAGCTCGGTGCGGTCGCGAAGGGGCCGCCCTCGGCGTCGCCCTGGACGACGGTGCCCGAGCCGTAGATGAGGGCGAATCGGGTCTGGGGTTCGAAGCCGAGAGTGCGGGGATCGGTGCGGAGATAGTCGACGTGCTCGACGACGTCGGGGCCGAGGCGTTCGAGCAGCGCGTCGAGATGGATCTCGCCGTCGACGAGGCCCGCCTCGACGAGGGCCTTCGTCTCGACGAGGCCGCGGTCGATCGTGGCGCGGATCTCGTCCGGCGTCTTGCCCCGATCGCCGGCGATCGCCGCGACGAAACGAGCGTAGGTATCGTCGAGCAGCGAGTTCGCCATCTCGCGCGAGGCGTCGGACATCGTGCGCTCGGCGTAGACCTCGACCGCGCTCTTGTACTTCCCCGCCCGCGCGACGTCGAACTGAATGCCGAGCATCTCCCAGAATCCGCCGAGGAAGACGTACTCCGCGGCCATGCCGACGAGCGGCACGGCGGCCCCGGGCGTCAGATGAAGCTCGTCCGCCGCGCTGCCGACGTAGAGCTCCTTGTTGGCCGAGAAGTTCTGGACCTCGAGCAGGGCGAAGGTCTTCTTGCCCTTCTCCCGCAGCCGCCCGATCGCCGCCCGCAGCTCGTCCGCCTTGCCCCAGCCGATCTCGAGGGGCTGGATGCGCAGGACCACCGTGTCGATCCGGCCGTCGCGCTCGGCGAGGGCGAAGACCGAGAGCAGGTCGATGAAGGGGCGGGTGTGGTCCCCGACCAGCCGGGCCAGGGGCGACGCGGCGGGCGCCTCGATGTACTCGCCGCCGAGCTCGACGACGAGGGTGCTTCCGTCGACGATCTTCGCCGCGGGTCCGCCCGAGAGCGGGCGCAGCAGGAGATAGAGACCGAAGAAGGCGATGAGCAAGAAGATCAAGATCCGGAGCCTGCTCGCCGTACGCATCGTCGCCGTCCCCGCCTCCTGCGCGCCCGAGGGCTCGCTCGTTCCGTCCTGCGAAGGGCCGAGCTTATCAGATGGGGATCGAGGGTCCTTCCCGGCCGCCTGCCCTGTCCGGGCCCCGTCTTCGCCGGGCCGAGCCAGGTCGGCGCCGTTTTGGTTAGCTTTCCGGCATGGCCAACTCGAACCACCAGTCCCCCTTCCGCTTCGTCCCCCATCACCGTGCCCCCGAGCATCCCGGCGACGATCCGATCCTCTTCGCGTTCCGCGGCCGCGAGCTGCTCGTCACCGAGAAGCTCGACCTCCCGAGCGTCTCCGAGATCGACGCCCACGGCATCGACGCCGTCCGGACCCAGTACCTGGGCCAGCTCGACGGCCGACATTGTTATTCCGCCGAGCTGCCCGGCGAGTCGAATCTCCAGTCGGGCTACCGCTTCGCGAACCTCCACATGCTCCACGCGACCCTCGACGACATGCACCGCGCCCTCGCCGGCCGCGCGGTCCAGATCGTCGAGTGGGACCGCACGCATCAGTTCTGCGGCGCCTGCGCCGAGCCCACCGTCCTCTCGGAGATCGACCGCTCGCGCAGCTGCCCGAAATGCAAGATCCCGATGTACCCGCGGCTCGCGCCCGCGATGATCGTCGCGGTCGAGCGCGACGATCAGATCCTGCTGGCGCGCGGCGCCAATTTTCCGCCGGGCATCAAGAGCGTGCTCGCCGGCTTCGTCGAGCCGGGGGAGAGCGCCGAGGACGCCGTCAAGCGCGAGGTCTTCGAGGAGACGAAGATCATCGTCGACGAGGTCCAGTACTTCGCGAGCCAGGCCTGGCCCTTCCCGAACTCCCTGATGCTCGGCTACCGCGCGAAGTACCGGGCCGGGGAGATCGAGGTCGACGGCGAGGAGATCCTCGAGGCCGACTGGTTCTCGGCGAAGACGATGCCGAGCTTCTTCCCGGGGAAGGTCTCGATCGCGCAGTGGCTGATCCACGATTTCTTGAAGCGGAACGGGGTGGACGTGCCGGATTAGCTACGCCACGCGCCGTCGTGATTTGCCGGCGATCACCTTCGCGATCTCGCGTCTCGTCAATCCCACCGTGAGAAGCGATCGAACGAGGAGGTCCAGGCTCACCGAGCCGTCCCCGCCCTCCATCTTGGCGACCCGGGACTGACTCGATTCCAGGCGTTTCGCGAGCTGGATCTGGGTCATTCCCTGCTGCGTGCGGCGAAGCTTCAGGCTCTCCGCCAGTGCCAGCTTCATTTCGATGAATTCGGATTCCTCGTCGCTGAGGCCCAGGAATGTCTTCACGTCCCCGACGACCCAGCCTCTCGCTTCCAGTCGCTTTCGCTTCGATGCCTTCATCCCCGATGCCCCCCATTCACAGCCTCGTCTTAGGCGCGTAGCCGTCGTCGACAAAGGTCGACGATCTCCAGCGGAGTCCGTCGAGAGCTCTTGTCGAACACCTAGACGATCACGATCGCATCGGGATCGATTCGATACACCAGCCGCCACGAATGGTCGGCGTCTCGGACCCGGAGCGCGTGACAGCGCGGACCGATCGAAGGCATCGGACGCGAATTCGGCATACCGATCCGCTCACCACGCTGCAGCAGGCGAAGCCGATAGCCTGCCTCGATCCGCCCGGCCAACGAGAATGGCGGGGAGCTGATGCCCGCCCCGAGCCAGACCAGCCCCCTCTCCAGCAGGCCACGGTTTCCATCGTATGTCGATTTGGACATGGTGGCAAGGCTAGGCGGGCCCTTGGACCACGTCTCGTCGAGCTTCCTCGAATTCGACTCGAATTTTCGTTGG
>JBIPOQ010000609.1:0-2573 GCA_044379055.1 Myxococcota bacterium | reverse complement strand
CAGGTCCATCGGTACGACCTTCTCGTAGAGGCCGATCGGGACCATCGCGCGCTGCGAGCCGTTCGTGCTCGTCGTGAACTTGAAACGCTCGGGCGTGAAGAGCTTCGAGAGATAGATCCGCGTCACGGAGAAGAGGTTCGGCCCCGGCGAGAGCCAGCCGAGGAAATTCTGCTCGCGATCCTCTTCGAGCAGGCTCACCTGCCGCTCGTAGCGCCCGAGGAAGTCGAAGATCTCGCCGTGGGTCCGCTTGCCGGAGAGCACGGAGCCCGAGATCGTGCGGATCTCCTTGCCGGCCGGATCGGCCTTCGCGCGCGCGATGTCCGCCGCGACGATCTCGCTGACGCAGGCGCCGAGGCGGCTCTTCTCGAGGCGGGGATCCGCGACCGGAGCACCGGCGATCGAGAGGACGCGGGAGACGTCGAGGCGGCCCGTGCGGAAGAGATGGCCGATCGCGGCGACGTCCTGATAGCCGAGATGCCAGACCTTGCGGGCGCGATTCACCGGTCGGAGGGTGTGGATGTGGACCCCGACCGTGCCGGCGGGATGGGGTCCGGCGAAGCGCTCGACCCGGACGCCGTGCGGCGCGTCGTCGCCGAGCTCCGAGAACTCGCCCACGCAGAGGTAGGTCGGACCATCGATCAGCTTCGCGACCAGGCGCACGCCGAGACGGAAGTCGTCGAGCTTTCCTTCGAGGGCGACCTCGGGGAGCGGGGCGTGGGGATGGGTGTCGATGGCGGTGATGAAGAGCGCGTCGGCGTCGGCCTGCGGCGAGGGGACCCGGCCGAAGGGGCGCTGGCGCAGCGCGGTCCAGAGGCCGGATTCGGCGAGCAGGGCGCGGATCTGGGCTCGATCGAGCGAATCCGGGCTCGCGCCCGTGAAGCTCTCGAAGCGGGCGAACTCGTCGTCGCCGGGATTGCCGCGGCGCTCGCCCTCCGAAAGGTCGATCACGACGGCCTGCAGCGCGCGCTTCTCGCCGCGGTGGATGCCGACGACGCGTCCGGCGCCGGGCGCCGTATGGCGCACGCCGGGCTGCTTGCGGTCTTCGAAGAGGAGCTGGCCGCGCTTCACGAGGTCGCCCTCGGCGACGGCCATGCCGGGCTTCATGCCCGGGAAGTCGTCGGCCAGGATGGCGACGCGAGTACACGGGGAGGCGCCTCGGACGACCTGGGTCGGTTTCCCGGGAAGCGGGAGGTCGAGGCCCTTCTGGAACTTGTGCAGTGCCATGCTCGCTCTGTGTCGATGCTAGGCCGCGGGGACGGGGTCGAAGCATTCGCTCCCGATCGGACCGCGGCTGAAGACTTCGTTCTCCGGTTCAGGACGAGGACCATCGGGTCCCTTCACGCTCGGACCACCCTGGTCTCCCAGGCTGGCGATCGACGACGAAGGAAGGGATCTCGGTTGGATTGCGGCCTGGACGAAACGCGGCAGAGATTACGCTTCGGACGGCCTCATTTCAATCTGTTAGGTACTGGCCGCTCCATCGAACTCCCGCTCTTCGGACCTGAGCGGAATCGCGGAGTGCAGGGAGCGGCCGGAACGAGCGGAATTCGAGAGGGAGGGTGGGGTCGGGCGACGCTACGATAGAAGGGCACGGCGGGGCGAGCAAGCCGCCGATCGGGCGCCGGACCGCGATCTGAACGGTTTACCGGAGGCGCGCGAGGGACGATCGCGTCGTCCGTGGTCGAGCGACGCTCGTGCGTCGCGTGGCGCCGATGCATGCGGATCGCAGACCCGATCGCCGCGTGACCGAGTGGCCCGCGCGCAGGAATACGCCGAGCGATCGAGATGACGCGGCCTCAGATCGCTCGCGGATTCGTTCGCAGGTCGGGCCGCTCGATCGGCCCGATCTCGTTTCGACCCCGTCTTCGGATCGCCGAGCCGCCGTGCCGTGG
The DNA here is from genome assembly GCA_044379055.1 of Myxococcota bacterium. GTDB lineage: Bacteria > Myxococcota_A > UBA9160 > UBA9160 > UBA4427 > UBA4427. Next base: position 681 of record JBIPOQ010000609.1, on the reverse strand, counting down.
GTGCGCTCTGAGTGATGCGAATTCGCATCATTCGGAGCGGTTCGACCCGATGACCATCCCGCACCGTCCGGCAGAGAAGCCCCCGCACGACCCGGGATGCGCGGGTCGGTTCGTTCGGGGGCGACGCGCGCGCGCTCAGGCCGGCAGCGAGACGACGACCTTCCCGGTCACGTGGTCCCCGAGTCGATTGCGCCCGCGGAGCGAGATCTCGACCGTGCCGGCCTGCTCGTCCCGGGCGGTGACCGATCCTTCGATCGTCATCGTGTCGCCCGGGTAGTTCGGGGCGCCGAGGCGGATGTCGATCTTGCGGATGCGCGCCTCGGGGCCGGCCCAATCCGTGACGTAGCGGCCGACGAAGCCGTTGGTCGTCAGGATGTTCATGAAGATGTCGGGCGAGCCGCGCTTCTTCGCGAGGTCTGGATCGTGATGTACGTCCTGATAATCGCGCGACGCGATCGCCGTCGCGACGATCAGCGTTCGCGTCAGCGGGATCGCGAGGGGCGGCAGCGCATCCCCTACGGTGACCGACGAGAGCTTCCGCGTCGACGGATTCGCCATCGTCAGCACGGCAGCAGCACGTCGCCGGCCGAGGCGCCCGCCCGGGCCTGCTCCGCCATCAGCCCGCCCAGCAGGGCGAGCTGCTCGGAAGCCCCTCCGAGCGTCATCGCGACGTGCTTGAGG
>JBIPOQ010000610.1:0-2573 GCA_044379055.1 Myxococcota bacterium | reverse complement strand
GTCGTGCAGCGACTGCAGGGGGAGCCCGATCCGCAGGTCGCCTCCGTTGCCCTCGAAGACGCCGAGATGTCCACCGACCACGTTGTGCAGGACCTTGTTGCCGCTGCCGTAGCGTTTGTTGTCGACGGTGGAGGCGTAGTACTGGAAGTTGATCCAGTGGGTCACGATCATCGGCGCGGTCATGATCAGCTCGAGCACGCCGAAGCCGGCGTCCTCTTCCCAGCGATACTCGTGCAGGAACGAGCGACCGCCGAGGTCGAGAGCACGCGAGCGCTCGCGCGGGGCGACGATGAAGGCGGCGTTGTCGGCGAGGCCCCATTCCGGTCGGGTCTCCGACCAGCTCGTGGTCCGAGCGCGGATGGCCTGGTCGCGGGCCGAATCCGGGAGCGCCGCCAGCCCGAGCCGGGCGGCCCGCTCCGACCGGGCCCGTCGGCCCGCCGCGCCCAGCGCGGCGCGGAGATCGTCGACGTCCTGGCGATGGCTCGCCGGGACCTCGTCGAGGTCGTAGAGGCTGACCTCGTCGTCGGTCGTGTGGTGCAGGCCGGCGATGAAATGGGTCGTCGCGGGGATCTCGATGCCGTGGCTCGCCGACAGGCGGCGCCGTGTGTCCGCGTCGTTGAGGAGCGCGGCGAGCGCCCGCGCGTTGACCTCGCCCGTCTGACCGCAGCATGCGCCGCAATCGAGGCCCGCTGCGTGGGGATTGTTGACCGTGTCGGAGCCGTGGCCGAAGAGGGCGACGATTCGGGCGTGGTCCCGGGTGAGACTCATCGCCCCGAGGACGCCGGCGGCGAGGTCGGCGCGGGCTGCGGCGTCGATCTCCGTGCCCGAGGTCGTATGGGTCAGGCGCGGCTTGCGCAGGGCCTGCTCGGCCGGATCGAGTCCGACGCTCTCCGGATGGGGCACGGGACGGCTCCAGCCGAGGCTGTTCGAGACGAGGTCGCCGGCGACGAGCAGGCCGAGGGCTTCCACGACGGAGAATCCCGAGACCGCGGTCGTGCGGAGCCGCTTCCAGCTTCGAGCGAAGTCGATGCGCGCGTTTCGACGCTGCGCGAGGGCGCTGGTCGCGCCTTGATCCGTCGCCCGCAGTCGCGGTGCGAGGAGCCCCGGGAGCTGGGGGCGCGCGCTCGGCGCTCCGACGGGCTGGTATTCGATCGGGAGTCCGAAGAAGCCGGCGAAGCCGAGCGTCCGCACGGCCGGGCTCGACTGCTCGAGCGCTCGGCGGAAGACCTCGGAGCGGACGTCGATGCAGAACGCCGCCTGGATCGCCGGGGCCTCTTCGGTGCCCATCCCGGCGGGCGCATCCGTCCCGGCGGTGATCGTCGGGAGCCCGCGCTCGAGCCCGCGGCAGAGCTCCTCCTGATAGGCGATCTCGAGCGCTCGCTGCAGGACCCAGTCGAGGGCGATCGACGCCTCGGCGGAGCGGTCGAGGGCGGGCCAGGCGGCGACGGCCGCGCGCCAGCGCGGGGCCGTCTCGGGGTCCGGAATGCCGACCAAGAGCAGCCATTCCCAGGCGAGGCGGAGCGCGAGGAGATCGACGATCTGATCGTCGCTTCCGCCGGCGAGCTGCGCCTGCCAACGCCGATAGGCACACCAGGAGGCCCAACCGTTCAGGCGAAGGAGTAGGGAGGTCAGATAGCTCTCGCGCTCGGCCTCCGGGATCTCGAGCGATTCGAGGGCGAACGCGATCAGCGCTCGGGGGCGCGAGGGCAGGCGTCGCACCGCCGAACGATAGGCGTCGAAGCCCATCAGCAGCGCCGGGCTCCGGTCGTACTCCGCCATTCGCCGCCAGCTCGGATAGAGACCGCCCGTCCGGTCCGGGCCGAGCTTCGCCTGTCCCTCGTCGAAGTGGGCCGCGCAGAACTGGCTGAGCGAGTGCGCGACGAAGTCGCACCACGCCATGCCGTGCACGGTGTCGCGCCGCGCGTCGAGGACGTCGGTCATGAGCGCCCGCCGCGGGGACGTCGCGTCCGGCGAAACCAGCAGGGCGACGAGGTCCTCCGGGTCGCAGGGCGCCCCCGTCTGCGCGATCGCCTCGCGCAGATGGGAGGGGCCGAAGCGGCCGGCCTCCCACTGCTCGCGATACCAGCTTCGCGGCATCACGAAGCGGCTGCCCGAGAGGGAGGCCAGCCGCGCGGAGACGCGGGGCAACGCCTCGTCGACGAATCCCCAGAGCGGGTTCACGGCGATGAAGCGATCGAGAGGCCAGGTCGGTGCGATGCGCGAGCAGGCACGGTCGACGATGCCGTCGAGCTCTTGCGGGTCGAGCTGGGTCTTCTGGGCAGCGAGGCTCATGATCGTTCTCCGGCGCGGGGGTTCTGGAGGGTCAAGGTCTGCGGCGGGGGCGGCGCCTCGACCCGGCGTGCGGGCCAGATGCGGAACGTGAGCCGCGTGAAGAGCTCGTCGAGATGGAGGCCTGCGAAGAGCGGTCGATAGAGCGCCCGGGCGATCCGACCGGACGGTCGGGCGTCCATCACGGCATGGAGCGAGAACAGCAGGCCGAACGCGACGGCGACGATCGCGATCCGCAGCGGGAGCAGCGCCGAGGGACCGCTCGGGACTTCGACGAGCCGGTC